>NZ_VFVA01000035.1:0-54340 GCF_006442155.1 Mesorhizobium sp. B2-4-14
CCCCTCGGCCCGTCCTACTCCCAGCCGACCGCAAGGTCGGCTTTTTCTTTGCCAAGAAGTGGCGGAGAGTTCAGCCTGGTCGGCATGGAGCCCGGGTAGCGGGCGCTTGAAGGCAGCATGACGTCTTCTTCCCACATTGACCTTCCTCCCACATCGTCTAGGTTCTGCCTCGACGCAGCCGCAAAAGAGCCGCTATAATAAAAATCGTTGGGAGAGAAGCTGTATGATCCTGACACTGGCGCTGCTTGCGGGCCTTGTTCTGGCCTGGTTGCTGATCGGCGTGGTAGAGAAATTCCGCCTCGGCCTGCGCTTCAGCCAGGCGCTGCTTTATGTCCCGTTCAAGCTCGCCTACCGGATCGCCGACAACCGCATCAGGATCGCCCGCAAGGCGCAGGTTCCAGTCATCTATGTGATCTCGCATCAATCGCGCTTCGAGCCCGCGCTGATGCTGTCGCTGTTGCCGGATGACACGCTGCACATACTCGACGAGATCTCTGCGCGCTCGCCTTGGCTTGAGCCATGGCGCGAGCTTGGCCGCACCATCGCCTTCAATGCCGAGCATGTCTTCGTCAGCCGGCGGCTGGTGCGGGTACTGAAGGGCAAGGGACGCCTTGCCGTCTACCTGCCGGATGCGGTCGAGCCTGACGTCAAGACGTTTCGGCTGTTTCGTGCCGTCACCCGTATCGCCATGCAGGCCGACGCCCGCATCGTGCCGATCTTTGTCTCCGGTACGCGCAGCCTGCCTGTGTCGCTGACGCCGGCCAGCAAGGCGCCGCGGCACTGGTTCCCACGGCTCTCAATCAGCACGCTGGAGCCGATGACCATCGCCGAGCTGGTGGCGCGCAACCCCGACCAGGCTTCGAACACCAACGCGCTGTTCGACCGCATCGCCGAGGCGCGGCTTTTTGGCACGGACTTCGATCGTGGCCTGTTCCTGGTCATGCGCGATGCCGCGACCCGCGTCGGCGCCTCGCATCCGATCATCGAGGATGTCATCTCCGGCGCGTTGAGCTATCGCCGGATGTTCATCGGCGCGCGCGTGCTGGGCAGGCGCTTCGAGGCGGTGACGGCGCCAGGCGAAGCGATGGGCGTGATGCTGCCCAACGCCAATGGCGTCGTGCTGTCGTTGGTCGGCCTTCTCTCGGCCGGCAGGGTGGCGGCGATGATCAACTACACCGCCGGGCCGGCGAGCGTCACGGCTGCCGTGCGCACAGCCGTCATCCGTACCGTTATCTCTTCACGCGCCTTCGTCGAGAAGGCGGATCTTGCCGATATTGTCGCTGCGGTCGAAAAGGGCGGCGCCAGGCTGCTGTGGCTGGAAGATCTGCGCGGCAGCGTTAGCGCGCTCGACAAGCTCGCCGCCGCCTTGTTGTGGCGCGTGCCGCTACAGCGGCAGGATGCGGCCAAGCCGGGGGTAATCCTGTTCACCTCGGGTTCTGAAGGTACGCCCAAGGCGGTGGTTCTGTCGCAAAGGAACCTGCTCGCCAATGCAATGCAGGCCGAGGCACGCGTTACCATTTCGCCGGCGGACATCCTACTCAACGTGCTGCCGGTGTTCCATTCTTTCGGCCTGACGGGTGGCACCATCCTGCCGCTGGTCACCGGCGTAAAGCTGTTCCTCTACCCCTCGCCTCTGCACTACAAGATCATCCCCGAGATCGCGCGCAAGGTGAAGCCGACGATCATGTTCGGCACCGACACGTTCCTCGCCAACTATGCACGCACGGCCAAGGACGGCGATTTCTCCAGCCTGCGCTTCGTCGTCGCCGGCGCCGAGGCGGTCAAGCCGGAAACCCGCCGTGTCTATCGCGAGCGCTTCCAGGCCGAGATCATCGAGGGCTTCGGGCTGACCGAAGCCGCGCCGGTGGTTGCCGTCAACACAGCGATCCATGGCCGGGATGGTACCGTCGGGCGGCTCTTGCCGGCCATGCGCATGAAGCTGGAGCCGGTCGAAGGCATTTCGGACGCCGGTCAATTGTGGCTCGACGGACCCAATCTGATGATGGGCTACATGACTGCGGACCGCCCCGGCGAGTTGCAGCAGCTGACTGGCTGGCACGACACCGGTGACATCGTCGCCGTCGACCGTGAGGGGTTCATCACCATTCGAGGCCGTGCCAAGCGCTTCGCCAAGATCGCCGGGGAGATGGTGTCGCTGGGCGCCGTCGAAATGCTGGTGCAGTCGCTGTGGCCGGAAGAGCGCCATGCGGCGGTGGCGGTGCCGGACAAGAGGCGCGGCGAGCGCATCGTGCTGGTCACCACCGCCGACGATGCCAATCCGGAAGAGCTGCGTCAGTTCGGCAAGAAGGCCGGGGCAGCCGAATTGATGGTGCCGAACGATATCATCAAGGTGGAAGAAATCCCGGTGCTCGGTTCCGGCAAGACCGACTATGTCTCGACCAGAAAGCTGGCGATTGACAGGCTGGGGCTCGGGATCGCGGCCTGAATCAGATCAACAACTTCGGCGTAGCCCTTAACCTATGTCCGAAGGCGGCACCTTCTCGCCCTCGAGCTTGGCACGCTTGGAATAGGCGCGCACGGAAAACGGCAGGAAGATCAGATAGCCCGCGACCGAGGCTGTCAGCGTGTACCAGGGATAGGTCATCAGCAAGAGAATGTAGAGCACGACTGCCAGGATCACCGGCAGCACGCGGTCGCCGGGAATCTTGACGCTTTTGCCGGAATAGACGGGCAAACGGCTGACCAGAAGAAAGGCGACCAGAATGGTGAACGCTGTGGCGATGAAGGCGGCCGGGCGGCTGGGCTCCAGCCCGAGTCGCAGGAAATAGAGATAGAGCGGCAGCATCACCAACACGGCGCCCGCCGGCGCCGGCACGCCGACGAAATACTCGGACTGCCATAGAGGACGCTCGGCCTTCTCGTCGTCGAGCACATTGAAGCGGGCAAGCCTGAGCCCGCAGGCGATGGCGAACAAAAGCGCCGCGATCCAGCCCGGCGAGCCGGCGCGGTCGAGCAGGAAGGCATAAAGCACCAGGGCCGGCGCAACACCGAAATTGACGATGTCGGCCAGCGAGTCCATCTGCGCGCCGAACTTGGACGTCGCCTTCAGCATGCGCGCCAGTCGCCCATCGATGCCGTCGAGGAAGGCGGCCAGCAGCACCATGACCACCGCGGTTTCAAAACGGTTTTCGAAGGCGAAACGGATGCCGGACAAGCCCGCGCAGATAGCAAGCACGGTGACCAGATTGGGCAGCACCATACGCATCGGGATCTCGCGGATGCGCGGGCCGCCGCTGGCATGGGCCTCGAATTTCTTGAACGGCGCGCCCACCGCTTACGAAATCCTGACCAAAGGCGTGCCGGTGACACCGCCGAATTCGGCCAGCACGGTTTCGCCACCGACCGCCGTCTGGCCAACGGCAACGCGCGGCGTGGCGGTCAAGGGCAGGAACACATCGACGCGCGAGCCGAAGCGGATCAGGCCGAAACGCTCGCCGATGGCGATCGAGCCACCGGCCTCGGCCCAGCAGACGATGCGCCGCGCCACAAGGCCCGCGATCTGGACAGCGGCCACCGTGCCGTTGGGGCTCTCGATGACGAGACCGTTGCGCTCGTTCTCGGTGCTGGCCTTATCCAGTTCGGCGTTGAGGAATTTTCCGGGCCGATGTTCGATCTTGGCAATGCGGCCGCGCACGGGGGCACGGTTCACATGGCAGGAAAAGACGTTCATGAAGACCGAGATGCGGGTCATCTCGACATTGGCGAGGCCAAGCTCGCGTGGCGGCACGGCCGGGCCGACCGTGGAGATGATGCCATCGGCGGGGCTCACCACCAGGCGATCGTCAACCGGTGTGACGCGCTCGGGATCACGGAAGAAGTAGACACACCAGGCGGTCAGGATCAGGCCGATCCAAAACAGGATCGACGAGAAATAGCCGAGGAAAAGGGTCGCCGCGCCGAAGGCCGCGATGAAGGGATAGCCTTCGCGATGGATCGGTACGAACGCGTTCTTGACCGTGTCGACAAGGCTCATGGGGTGGGGGCGGTCCCTGTTTCAGGTCCGGCCTCAATAGCGGAAAGCCCCCCTGCCCGCAACGCAACAATGGCGGGAGGATGGGACGGGCCGGATGTGGTGACGAATATGCCGGGCGCGAACCAGATGACTTAGCCCGCCGCAACGTCGAGACAATACCAGCAGTCGTCGGAGACAAAAGCCCTTTGGCTCATCTATCATTGGATGGGGACGCCCGCGCTACACAGCCACCGGGCGCCGACTGTGTTGGACGGCCTCTTACACCTGCGGCACGCGCTGATAATTGGCGATGTCGGCTCGCACTCCGAGCCGGGCGATCGTCTCCTGCGGATTGAAGGCGATGCGCTCATGCGCGGCCTTGACAATCGGCACGACATTGTCGACGGCCGCCTGGCTTTCCCATTCGACGATCGTCACCAGGTTGAATTCGCCCGGCCCCGAAAATTGCTCGAGCACGAAATCCTGCACGAAACCCTGCTGCTGGCGCAGCAATTCGTGGGTTGTCCTGACCTTGACGAGTATCTCCTCGCGGGCGGCGGCGGGGACGACGAACTTGTCGACCCTGAACACGCTGCCGCCGTTTACATTCTGATTTATGTCGTTCATTTCAATTCTTCCGTTCTTGAACCGTGGTGTTTGCGGGCTCCAGGAACGGCGTACAATCTCAACCTAAGTTGAGGTCAAGCGCAAAAGATCAATTTACCTCCGATGTCCGCCGGCGAACGATGACGCCGAACTCGTCGCCTTCGCGGGCGCGGCGCAGCCGCTCTTCAGCTTCGGTCGCCTCGCGCTGGCGGTCCCACATGGAGGCGTAGAGGCCGTGCTTTCGCATCAGCTCGACATGGGTGCCGCGCTCGGCGATCTGGCCGTCCTTCAGCACGATGATCTCGTCGGCGGAAATCACCGTCGACAGCCGGTGGGCGATCACGATGGTGGTGCGCCCCTTGCTGACGAGGTCGAGCGCGGCCTGGATCTCCTGCTCGGTGTGGCTGTCAAGTGCCGAGGTCGCTTCGTCGAGCATCAGGATCGGCGGCGCCTTCAGGATGGTGCGGGCAATCGCGACGCGCTGCTTCTCGCCGCCGGAGAGCTTCAGCCCGCGCTCGCCGACCATCGACTTGTAGCCGTCCGGCAGCTTCTCGATAAACGGCCCGATCTGGGCGAGTTCGGCGGCCTTGCGCACTTCCTCCTCGCTTGCACCAACGCGGCCATAGCGGATGTTGTAGGCGATGGTGTCGTTAAACAGCACTGTGTCCTGCGGCACCATGCCGAGCACCGCGCGCAGGCTGTCCTGCGTCACATCCCGGATGTCCTGGCCGTCGATAAGCACCTGGCCACCCTGCACGTCATAGAATCGGAACAGCAGCCGCGAGATGGTCGATTTGCCGGCGCCAGACGGTCCGACAATGGCGACTGTCTTGCCCGCCGGAACTTCGAAGCTGACGCCCTTCAGGATCTTGCGGTTTGGATCATAGGAGAAATGCACGTCGCGGAACTCGACCTTGCCGGCACCGACGGCCAGCGGCTTGGCATCGGGCTTGTCGACAATCTCCTGCGGCACGTCGAGCAGGTCGAACATGTGCTCGATATCGGTAAGGCCCTGGCGGATCTCGCGGTAGATGAAGCCGATGAAATTGAGCGGCACCGAAAGCTGCACCAGCATGGCGTTGATGAACACGAAATCACCCACGGTCTGGGTGTGGGCCTGCACCTCCAGCGCCGACATGCACATGACGACCACCGTGCCGAGGCCGAAGATGAAGCCCTGGCCGAAGTTCAGCCAGCCGAGCGAGGTCCAGGTCTTGGTGGCGGCGATCTCATAGCGCGCCATGGAGCGATCGAAGCGCTCGGCCTCCATTCGCTCGTTGGTGAAGTACTTCACCGTCTCGAAATTGAGCAGCGAGTCGATCGCCTTGGTATTGGCGTCGGTGTCGCTGTCGTTCATGTCGCGGCGGATCGAGATGCGCCAGTCGCTCGCCTTCACCGTGAACCAGACATAGACCCAGACGGTCACCGCCACCACGGCCACATATTTCCAGCCATAGGTGAAACCGAATATGCCGGCGGTCAGCGCGAATTCGAGGATGGTCGGGGCGGTGTTGAGCATGATGAAACGCACGATTGTTTCGATGCCCTTGGTGCCGCGCTCGATGATGCGCGACAGACCGCCAGTGCGGCGCTCCAAGTGGAAGCGAAGCGACAGCTGATGCATGTGGACGAAGGTACGAAAGGCAAGCTGACGCACCGCATGCTGGCCGACCCGGGCAAACAGCGCATCGCGCAACTGGTTGAAGCCGAGTTGAACCAGCCTCAGCACGTTGTAGGCGATGACCAGCATCACCGGGGCGAGCAGGAACGACGGCAGCGGCGGTGGCGTTTTGAAGCCGCCCGCCAGCGCATCGGTTGCCCATTTGAAGAAATAGGGGCCGGCGACCAATGTCACCTTGGCAACGACAAGCAGCAGCGTCGCCCAAGTCACCCGTGCCCTGAGATCGGCACGGTCGGCCGGCCACATATAGGGCCAGAGGTTACGTAGCGTCGTGAGAGTTGAGGTGTCGGCGGAGACGGTTTTTTCGGCCACTTTTCTTGCCCTTGGGTGAGAGGATCAGCGGCCGGAGCAGCAGGAATTGACGAGTGCGCTCAGCGATGCCGAAACATCGGCAAGCGCTGCTTGGTCGACCTTGTAGCGGGAGCGCTGACGATCCGGCTCGAACCGGACCAGGCCGGCCTCGACCAGTATCTTGAGATGCTGGGACACGGTCGACTGCGCCAGATCGAAACGGTCAACGACCTCGCGGCAGCAGCAGGAATTGCTGGCCGAGAGGTGCTTCAGTATCTCGATACGCGCCGGATGCGACAGTGCAGCGAACCGCGCCGCGACAGCCCTGCTATCGGGGATGCAGTTGGGCAGAGCGCCTGCGCGGTCTGGTTCAAGGACGGATTCTGTCATCGTTCATCGGCGATAGACGATGAACGATGACAGGGCAAGCTAGACCGATGGGTAGATCGCCTGAATTGCCGACCTTTTTCCTACTGCGTCTTCGCCGGCGCCGTCGTCGCCTGCTCACCTATCGCCTTGAGGTCGGCGGCTTCGCCTTCCTTGGACTTTCCCGGGACCTTGAACACCTGACCGGGCCAGATGCGGTCAGGATTCCTGATCTGATCCTGGTTGGCGAGGTAGATGGTGGAGTAGCGCATGCCATAGCCGTAGACGCGCCGCGAAATCCGCCACAATGTGTCATGGCGGCGAATAATGACGGCGCCGCCGGCATGTTCGAGTTTGGGCGCCACGGTTTCGGGCACGTCGCTTGGCGGCGTTGCGGCCGCGACAACGGCCGGAGCTTCAGTGGCAGGTGCGGCCGGCTTTGCTTCGGCCGGTTTTGCCTCCGCGGGCTTGGTATCCGGGGCCACGGCGGCGACCGCCTCGCCCGGCTCTCGCTCGAACGGCACGGCGGCACGGGCCACGACCTTCACCCCGTCGGCATCGAGGCCGTCGACATGGATGGTATAGCTGCCGACCGGAACGTCCCGTGTCGCTTCGACAAGGAAATGCCCGTCGGGCGATGTCTGTGCGTCACCGAGCAGGATGTCGTTGGCATAGGCGCGGACCTTGCGGCCCGGATCGGCAAGGCCGGCGACAAAGATCTTGTTGCCGTCGATCTCGACCGCCTCGACGACGATCTTGGGTTCACCCACGGATACGGCGGCCTGAGCTGCCGGTGCCGGCGCGGTTGCAGCCGGCGATTCGGTGGCTGGGGCGGCCGCTCCTGCGACAGCCTGGTTGCCGGCAGTCTGTGCTTCCGGTTTCTTTTCGGGCGCGGGAACTGTGAGCAGTTCGGCCGGCTTGCCCGGCTCCTCGACCATGGCCAGAACCTGGCCGGAGGCAGTTGCGGGAACCGAGACGACAGCGGTTTGCGCCGAGGTCGTCACGATACTGCCGGTCGTCGAACGCAGTGCAATTGTATAGTCGCCGGGCTTCAACGGATCGTCGAGCACGATGACAAAAGCGCCATCGGGACCCGCCACCGCCGAACCGAGCACCGGCGCGCCGTTGAGGATCTCGACCTTCGAGCTGGGCGCCGCATTGCCGGCGACGACGATCGAGCCATTGGCCTCGACACGCACGACATCGAAAGTCGGCGTGACCGGACCGGCCGTTGCGGGCGCTGCCGCACCGGTTGTGGGGGCGGCCGGAGCGGTCGTTGCCTGCGCCGGCAGGCGCGCTTCCGTGCCCGCGTCCGTAGGTTTCGGTGCCGCTGGCGGTGTCAATGCCGCGACTTCCGGCGGTTTACGATGAAGATAAGGGTCGAGTGCGCCCGACACATAGGCTGTTCCCACGGCCGCGACGGTCCCACCCGCCGCGAACAAGAACGCCTTTAATGGATTGATTGCCATGTATTTCGCTACCCCTTAGCCACCTAATGCCGGTCTAGCGTGTTTTGCCACGACCGACAAGAAAAAGCCCGCCCTTGTTGGTCCTTGGGGCTTGACCGCGCTTTCAGACCCAATCACCAATCATCGGTATGAACACGATTCGATCCGTCTGCGTCTATTGCGGCTCGTCTCCGGGCCGCGATGAAACTTACGCCAAGGCCGGCCACCTGCTCGGGCGCTCGCTCGCGCGCTCCGGCCTCAGGCTGATCTATGGCGGCGGCACCAAGGGTATCATGGGCGCCGTCGCCGAAGGCGCGCTCAAGGCCGGCGGCAAGGTGACGGGCATCATTCCCCGCTTCCTGATCAACAGGGAAGCAACCGAAACCGCGCTCGACCGGCTCGACGAACTGTTGATCACCGACAACATGCACGAGCGCAAACATAGAATGTTCGAGAAATCCGACGCCTTTGTGGCGTTGCCAGGCGGCATCGGCACGGTCGAGGAGATCGTCGAGATCATGACCTGGGCGCAACTCGGCCATCACCGCAAACCGATCGTGTTCGGCAATGTCGGCGGATTCTGGGATCCGATGCTGACACTGCTTGATCACATGACCGCAGAGGGTTTCATCCACACCGCGCAACGGGTCAAGCCGCTGGTCGTCAACGACCCCGAGGCCATCGTCGCCGCCATCATGGTGGCCGGCTCCTCCGTCGACGCACCAACCGAGGGCGTACAGTCGGTGATCGACAAAATGTGAGGTTAGGGAATTGGGAATTGGCAGTAAGGCAGTAGGGAAAGACAGTCCCTACTGCCCTACTGCCCTACTGCCCTACTGCCCTACTGCCCTACTGCCCTACTGCCCTACTGCCCTACTGCCACCGCATTGCTGCGCGTCGACACACTGTGATCGACTGTCAAGAAACCGTCACACGGAAACGGGTCCGCGCGTGCTAGAAATCGCGGTGAGGTAGCCGCCACGCGGCGCCACGTCCGAAACTTGCATCTGGCGCTATGCCCATGGATACCGCCCTCGCCCCGGAAGGCGCCGACCTGTCGCCCTACCTGCCCGACGAGCACGGGCTGTTCTTCATCTATCATTTCACCGCGGAAGGCGTGCGGAGCAAGGATGCTGACGCCGCGCACTGGACTTGGCGCAGCTACCAGATCACCGATCTGCATGCACGCCAGGAGATCGGCGCGGAGAAGGCTCTGCCGGCCCCGGCGCGCGATGCTTTCCTGGCGCCAAGCCACGGCTGTCACATCGACTATGAGGATGGCTGGCTCTATGGCGATTTGCCGGACCTCAAGCACGACTTTTCGGAAGCGCGCGGGCTCGTCCATTTCCGCTTCGCCTTCAACGACACGATGTTGATAGGCGCCCGCAAGCAGCCGCTGGAGTCGGTCGACGCGGTTCGCAAGGCGGTGGAAAATGGATCACGCAAATTCCGCTCGCCGTCGGACCTGATCGAGGCCGTCATGGGCCAGTCGCTCGACGGCATGGCGAGCGAACTCGGCAAGCTCGGCGATACGCTGGACGGCATCGAGGACCGCGTCGTGCGCGATGCATGGCACAATGAGCGGCAAGCGCTGGTCGAGGCGCGCCGGCAACTCGTGGTCATCCACCGGCAGATGGCGACGCTCACCAATCTGTTCAGGCATCTCGACCATGCGCATCGCGACGAGCTGCCCGACCCCATAAACGACATGGCCGCAAGGCTCTCGCACCGGGCGCAGACCCTCTTCCACGACGGCGAGCAGCTGCAGGCGCGCACGAGGCTGCTGCAGGACGAACTGATGGCGAAACTGACGATGCAGTCGAACCAGCTGCTCTACGTTCTTTCAGTGCTGACGGCGGTGCTGCTGCCGATGACCATAATCTCGGGCCTCTTCGGCATGAATGTCGGCGGGCTGCCGCTGGTCGATACGCCAATGGGCTTCTGGATTGTGACGGCAGTGTCGGTGGCCATCGCGGCGGCCACCTATCTTTTTGTCAGGCGCCTTGGCCGGGGACTGTAGCGGCAGCTTGGCAACTTCTGGCGCCGAAGCGCGAAGGTCCTCCGCATTGAAACTTTCTATCGAGCCGCCCTACGCGCGCTGGTCAACATCGACCAGGAATAGATCGCGAGTGCCGTCCAGATCAGGACAAAGGCGACGGCCTGCGTGGTGCCGAACGGCTCGTTGAAGACCAGCACGGCGATCAGGAACACCATGGTCGGCGCGATATACTGCATGATGCCGATGGTGGAGAGCCGCAAAAGCTTGGCGCCGAACGCAAACAAAAGCAGCGGCACCGATGTGATCGGGCCGCAGCCGATCAGCAACGCCGTATCGGTGCCAGTGCTGGATATGATGTGATCCTGTCCGGTCGCAATCAAGTAGACGATATAGCCGAGAGCCGGCACGGACAGCAGAAGCACTTCGAGCAGAAAGCCCTGGCTTGGCCCGATCGGCAGCGTCTTGCGGAAGAAGCCGTAGGCGGCGAAGGAAAACGCCAATGCCAGCGACACCCAGGGCAACTTGCCGCCTTCGATTGTCAGCACCGCGACCGCAACCGCCGCAAGCACCACAGCCGCGATCTGTAAACGGTCGAGCCGCTCGCCCAGCAGCAGCGCGCCGACGACGACGCTGACCAGCGGATTGATGTAGTAGCCAAGCGCCGTTTCGACGGTACGGTCGACGGCGATCGCCCAGACATAGATGCCCCAGTTGACCGAGATCAGCGCCGCCGTCAGCGCCGCCATGGCGATGGTGCGGGGCGAACGAATTGCCACCTTGAAGTCCGCCGTGCGGCCGGCCCAGACCAGAACCGCCGCAGCGATCGGCACGGACCAGACGACGCGATGCGCGATCACCTCGGCAAGCGGCAGATGCGCCACCGCCTTCATGTAGAAAGGCAGCAATCCCCAGAGCAGATAGGCACCCAGCGCCAGCAGGAAGCCGCGGCGGGCTTTTGAATCTGCGTCCAGAGCAATCGTTTCAGTCGCCATGGGCCAACGCTATGGCCCAGTAACCCTGGCAAGACCATCGCAAAGTTCTGATGGATCAATGGACTTTCGCTGATGGTTCAAACTTACTCGGCCGCAACAAGTCCCGCCATCTCGCGATTCTTCATCAGCTTGTAGACGATCGAATCCATCAGCGCCTGGAAGGACGCATCGATGATATTTTCCGACACACCGACCGTCCACCAGCGGGCGCCGGAGGAATCATGCGATTCGACGAGCACGCGGGTGATGGCCTCGGTGCCGCCATTGAGGATACGCACCTTGAAGTCGGCAAGCTCGAGATCGACGATCTCGTTCTGGTACTTGCCGAGATCCTTGCGCAGCGCGATGTCGAGCGCGTTGACCGGGCCATGTCCCTCGGCCACCGACATTTTCTCCTCGCCGTCGACCAGCACTTTCACGATCGCCTCGGACACCGTCTTCAACTGGCCATTGGCGTCGAAGCGACGCTCGACCATGCAGCGAAACGAGGTGACGTTGAAGAATTCGGGCAGGCCGTGCAGCATCTTGCGCGCCAGGAGCTCGAATGAGGCGTCGGCGCCTTCATAGGCATAGCCTTCGGCCTCGCGCTCCTTGACGACCGCGATCAGCGCGTCGAGCCGGTGGTCGTCCTTCGGCACATCGATGCCGCGCCGCTTCAATTCAGCGAGGAAATTGGCCTTACCGCCCTGGTCCGAGACCATGACGCGGCGCCGGTTGCCGACGGCTTGCGGCTCTACATGCTCATAGGTCGCCGGCTCCTTGGCCAGCGCGGAAGCATGGATGCCGGCCTTGGTGGCGAAGGCCGAGGCGCCGACATAGGGCGCCTGCGCTTCCGGCGCGCGGTTAAGCAATTCGTCGAAGGCGCGGGAAAGCCTCGAAATGCCACTCAGAGCCTCGGCCGAAATGCCGGTCTCGAAGCGGTCGGCGAAAGCCGGCTTGAGCGCGAGCGTTGGCACGATGGAGATCAGATTGGCATTGCCGCAGCGCTCGCCGATGCCGTTCAGCGTGCCCTGGATCTGGCGCACGCCCGCTTCGACCGCGGCGAGCGAATTCGCCACGGCCTGGCCGGTGTCGTCATGGGCATGGATGCCGAGATGGCCGCCCGGTATGCCTGCCGCGATGACCTTGTCGACGATGGCCCGCACTTCCGAGGGCTGCGTGCCGCCATTGGTGTCGCACAATACCACCCAGCGTGCGCCGGCGTCATACGCCGTCCTTGCGCAAGCCAGCGCATAGTCCGGATTGGCCTTGAAGCCGTCGAAGAAATGCTCGCAGTCGACCATCGCTTCCTTGCCCGAAGCGACAGCGGCCTCGACCGAAGCCTTGATGGCGTCGAGATTCTCCTCGTTCGTACAGCCAAGCGCGACGCGAACGTGATAATCCCAACTCTTGGCAACGAAGCAGATGGCGTCCGATTTCGACTGGACAAGTGCGGCAAGGCCCGGGTCGTTGGACGCCGACACCCCTGCCCGCTTGGTCATGCCGAAGGCGACGAATTTGGCCGTCGCCGTGCGCTTCTGCTGAAAGAATGCAGTGTCGGTCGGATTGGCGCCGGGATAACCGCCCTCGACATAGTCCATGCCGAATTCGTCAAGCAGTTTTGCGATCGCGATCTTGTCCTCGACCGAGAAGTCGATGCCCGGCGTCTGCTGGCCATCGCGCAGTGTGGTGTCGAAGAGGAACAATCTTTGCTTTTTCATGGCAGTAGCTCGAAAGGTCGCGATCCTTCGCGACCCCCTCTGTCCTGCCGGACATCTCCCCCACAAGGGGGGAGATCAGACTGCACTTCGACTTTCGCCAATCTCCAGCGTTGCAGGAGAAGCGGCAGGGCCGAAGCTGCTGATCTCCCCCCTTGTGGGGGAGATGTCCGGCAGGACAGAGGGGGGCGCCATAGGACATGAACCTGCACGGTTATTTCCCCGCAAACCGATCCGTAGCCCGGATCAACTGGTCGAGTATCCCCGGCTCCGAATAGGCGTGGCCGGCGCCCTCGACGAGGTGGAAATCCGCCTTGGGCCAGGCCTTGTGCAGCGCCCAGGCGTAGCGCGCCGGGCACGGCATGTCGTAGCGGCCATGGACGATGGTGCCTGGGATGTCCTTGAGCTTGTACGCGTCGCGCAGGAGCTGCCCCTCTTCCAGCCAGCCGGCATGGACGAAATAGTGATTCTCGATGCGGGCGAAGGCGACGGCATAGTCGTCCTGCCCAAACGGACCGCTGGTTTCGGGCTCCGGCAGCAGCGTGATCGTCTCGCCTTCCCACAGGCTCCAGGCGCGAGCCGCTTCTATCCGCGCCTTGCGGTCCGTACCGACCAGCCTTTCGCGGTAGGCCGCCATCATGTCGCCGCGCTCGGCCTCGGGGATCGGCGCCAGGAAACGCTCCCATTTGTCGGGAAACATCTCGGAGACGCCGAACTGATAGTACCATTCGAGTTCTGCCCGGGTCAGCGTGTAGATGCCGCGCACCACCAGCTCGCTGACGCGATCGGGGTGGGTCTCGGCATAGGCGAGCGCCAGCGTCGAGCCCCACGAGCCACCGAACACCAACCATCTGTCGAAGCCGGCCATTTCGCGCAGACGTTCTATGTCGGCGACGAGATGCCAGGTGGTGTTGGCTTCAAGCGAGGCGTTCGGCGTCGATTTTCCGCAGCCGCGCTGGTCGAACAGGATGACGTCGTAGAGCTTTGGATCGAACAGCCGTCGATGTTTTGGCGAAATGGTACCGCCCGGGCCGCCATGCAGGAACACAGCCGGCTTTGCGCCCCTGGTGCCGCAGCGCTCCCAATAAATGGTGTGGCCGTCACCGACATCGAGCATGCCTGACTCGAATGGCTCGATCTCGGGATAGAGGGTGCGCAGAGAACCGGTGGCAATTGTCATAGTTTCAGGCCCTGTTGCGGCCAGTTGGCCGTTTCGTGATCGGGGTGCTGGAAGGAGATAATCTGCTCCTGCCGTGCGTAATAGTCGGGATCGTCGTGGACCGGCGCCTCGAAGATTTTTTCCACCCAGGGAAGCCGGGCCGCATAGTTGACCTGAATCTGCGGCGCCAGATCCGATCGGTCGTCGAAAGCGCCGATGGCAATCTCGAGCCCGCCGGGCTGGCGGTAGGTCAGCGGCTTGCCGCAGCGGGCGCAGAATCCTCGGTCGATATTGACCGAGGACTGGAAATAATGCGGCTCCTCATGGGTCCATTCGACGCCGTCCTCCGGCACGGTCACCAGCGCACCGAAGAAATTGCCGAACTGTTTCTGGCACATGCGGCAATGGCAGATGGACGGGCGTCCGAGCCTGCCGTGGATGCGGAAGCGCACGGCCCCGCATTGGCAACCACCAGTTCGAACAGTCTCGGTCATGGTCTTTCCTCCGGCGGCCATTGGTCGGTGTCGTGGTCGGGATGCTGGTAGGAGACGAGCTCGGCGAGATAGGGGGCCGACCCCACGTCAGCCATCGTGTCCTCGCCCGGCAATTGCGGAATAGAATCCACATAAGGCAACTTTGCCTCCGTGCCCCATTGGATGATCGGCGCGATATCAGCCGGATCGTCGAAGGCGGCGATGGCGAGCGCCATGCCGTCGGGCGCCTCGAAGGTCAGCGGCGTGCCGCATTCGCCGCAGAAGCCGCGCCAGACGGCGTTGGAGGAGCGGAAGCGCTTGGGCTCACCGCGTGTCCAGTCGACCTTGGCGCCGCGCACCGAGACCAGCGGCAGGTAGAAATTGCCGCTCGCCTTCTGGCACATGCGGCAGTGGCAGATCGAGGCGTCGCCAAGCGCGCCCTCGACGCGGAAGCGCACCGCACCGCACTGGCAGCCGCCCGTATAGACCGGCCGGTTGTCGAGGCTCATCGCATCTCACTCCGGATCATGGCAGACCGCCTCGACATTGTTGCCGTCAGGATCGAAGACGAAGGCGCCATAGTAATTGGGATGATAGTGCGAACGCAGGCCCGGCGCGCCATTGTCCTTGCCGCCGGCGGCAACCGCCGCGGCATGGAAGGCGTCGACTTCGGCACGGTTGCGCGCGGTGAAGGCGACGTGCTGGGTGGACTTTGGCTTTTCCGTTCCGGCACTCAGCCAGAACACCGGCCGGTCGCGGCCATAGCCGCCGACCTTGGCGCCACCCGTGTATTCCAACGGCACCATATAGAGCAGAGAGGCGCCAAGCGGCGCCATTGCCTTGTCGTAGAAAGCCTTCGAAGCGTCGAAATCGGCAACGGTGATGCCGAGATGATCTATCATGGAAATGCCTCCTCCCTTGCTGGTGCCGGCGCTTCGGCGTTGCCCAGGCCGGTTTCGATCATGATATGCTGGCAGACATTGTCGATATCGCGGATAACGTCATCGTTCCAGAAACGCAGGATGGTCCAGCCTAGTGCTCCAAGCTTGGCTGTTCTTGTGGCATCCGATGTCGAGGCTGCCGCTCGTGCATGCTGAGAACCATCCAGTTCTATGATCAGCTTTTTATTTGGACAGGCAAAATCGACGATGTAGCCAGCAATCGGCATCTGACGTTTGAAGGCCAATCCCATTAGCCTATGGGCTCTAATCTCATTCCAAAGTTTCAGCTCGGCATCGGTCATGGCTTTGCGCATCTTGCGCGCGTTTCCACGATTTTTGGCGGGCACTGGATAATGCGTCATCGCAGTTCGCCCCCCTCTGTCCTGCCGGACATCTCCCCCTCAAGGGGGGAGATCGGCAGTCTCGCCGACGGCGCCCAATCTTTGATGTTAGCGACTGGCGAAAGCGAAAGTGTCGGCCAATCTCCCCCCTTGAGGGGGAGATGCCCGGTAGGGCAGAGGGGGGTGCTTGGTGGCACCCTCACCGCTTCACCTCCCAAGTGGTAATGCGTTCGCCCGTGGCCGGATCCTTGCCGTCCTTCAACTGTACACCTTGCGCCAAAAGGTCGTCGCGGATGCTGTCGGCTTCGGCCCAGTTCTTGGCGGCGATCAATTCCAGGCGCCTCGCGATCGCCTTGTTGACCGCAGCCTGGTCGACCTTGGCTGCGCCGACGTCGAAGCCGAGGAAGAGAAGGGCCGCCTTCAGCGAAGCGGCGGCGGCGTTCTCACCGGGGCCGTCGAATTCGGTGGCCTCGTTCGCAAGCAGGGTCAAATGCTGGAAGGCGGCATAGGTGGCCAGATCATCGGAGAGTGCTTCCACGACCTTTGTCGGCAAATCGCCGGCCGCCGGGGCCAGGTCTGCCGCACGTTTCCATTTACGCAAAGTATTCTCCGCCTCCTCCAGCTTGCGCACGGAGAAATCGATCGGCTCGCGGTAATGCGTCATCAGCATCGCCAGCCGCAGAACCTCGCCCGGCCATGAGCGGCCGCCAAAGGTCTCGGTCTCAAGCAATTCATGAATCGAGTAGAAATTGCCGAGGCTCTTCGACATCTTCTGCCCTTCCACCTGCAGGAAGCCATTGTGCATCCAGATGTTGGCCATGACATCGGTGCCGTGGGCGCAGCGCGACTGGGCGATCTCGTTCTCATGATGGGGGAAGATCAGATCGAGGCCACCACCATGGATGTCGAACACCTCGCCGAGATAGGCGGCCGACATTGCCGAGCATTCGATGTGCCAGCCCGGTCGCCCCCTGCCCCACGGGCTTTCCCAGCCCGGCTCTTCCTGGCTCGACAGTTTCCAAAGCACGAAATCGCCGGGGTTCTTCTTGTGCGCGTCGACGGCGATGCGGGCGCCGGCCTGCTGCTCGTCGAGATTGCGCTTCGACAATTGCCCATAGTCCGGCATCGACGCCGTGTCGAACAGCACTTCGCCTGCCGCAACATAGGCATGGCCGCGTTTGATCAGGCTTTGAATCAGGGTGATCATGTCTGCCTTGCCGTCGGCGCGGGGCTCGACGAATTCGGTGGCGCGCGGTTCGACCGTCGGCTCCAGGCAGCCGAGCGTGGCGACATCCCTGTGGAACTGGTCGGCGGTTTTTTCGGTCACGCGCCGGATGGCTTCGTTGAGCGACAATTTTCCGGCTGCAATCTCGCCGCCAAAATCGCGCAGCGCACGCGCGTTGATCTTGTCGTCGACGTCGGTGATGTTGCGCACATAGGTGACATGCGCCTGCCCGTAGACATGGCGCAGCAGACGGAACAGCACGTCGAAGACGATGACTGGCCTGGCATTACCGATATGGGCGAAATCGTAGACGGTCGGGCCGCAAACATACATGCGCACGTTCAGCGCATCGATCGGAACGAAGTCCGTCTTCGTGCGCGTCAGCGTGTTGTGGAGGCGCAGGCCCTTAAATGCGTCCGACATTCCATGCCTTCCCGGTTCAGAACTTCTTGTCTGGATGGAGCCAGCCCCGCGCCAAGGCGCAAATCAGGCTCCAGCCTGCTGGCCGGGGCGTTTGTCCAATCTAGGGAAAGATGAGGCGAAAACGTCCGGACCAGCGCGAGGCTAGCCAATAATGCAAATGCCACAAATGGCGAAAGACGTTTTCATGGGCGGCTTTATCGCCTTGACCAGTGTTGCCGTCAAGCCGCTGATGCCAGGAAAAACGTCGCCAAGACTGACTATCGCGTCGCTCGATCACGCGGAATCAGGCAGTGAAACATTTTATTAAACATATCGGCACAGTCGTGAAACATTCCCCGGCTAGATCACCAAGCGTCACGATTTGGTCGGATTTCAACGGTCAAACGCAAACACGAAAACGTTACCTGGGAAGAGAAACATGCCTCGAAGCAAGCAAGACGCCAACCGCGCCAAGCAACCAGCACTTGCCAATCATTATCGCGCAATCGGTCCGGCCGCGATCGTCGCCGCCCTTCTTCACACCGCGAAGAAGAAGAAGCCCGCGCAGAAGATCGTATCGCCTCGCGCTGCCTGAAGCGGTGCGGCCGGCGCAAAAGGCGCCTGGGAATTGGCGCCGGAATACGGGCGCCACGGCTGAGCTTCAAGCAGCTTGGGCTAAAATAGCGTCATCTGACTGTCATCAGCGCCGGGCTTCTGGCGCCTAGCCTTCTCGGGCACCGGCCCGATCTCGCCCCTCACCTGTATCTCCGGTCCGGTGTTGGCGACCTTGTTGACGAGGTCGGAGACGGGAATTGCCTCGAAGAAATCTGGCTGAACCGGCCGCAAGAGATCGGTAACGTCGCGCGGCTCCTGCGTGCGACAATCCAGCCAGCGGGCAAAGTCAGAGATATCGATCACCACCGGCATCCGGTCATGGATATGGGCGATGTCGGCATTGGCGTTGACGGTCAGGATCGCGCCGGTGTCCATCTCCGAACCACCGGGCTCGGCATAGGTTTCGATCAAACCGGCAAAGGCGACCAACCCGCCATGCCGGGGCCGTATCCAGTAAGGCTGCCCCTTCTTGCCGCCTGTTTGCCGCCATTCATAAAAGCCGGACGCCGGCACCAAGGCGCGGCGGTGGCGCATGGCGGCCTTGAACGAGGCCTTCTCGATTGCCCCTTCCGAGCGCGCGTTGAACAGCAGCGGAAACTCCCTGGTGTCCTTGACCCAGGCGGGAATGAGCCCCCAGCGCACCAGCATCGGGCGGCGGTCCGGCAAGTTGGAGCCCGGCGCCCTCGGCGCGCCGGCGGTCGCCATCAGGACCGGCTGAGTCGGCGCGATGTTGTAGCGCACCGGAAAATCCTCGAGCTCCGTCATGCCCAGAAAGGCAGCGGTCTGGTCCGGCGTCGCAGTCAAGGCAAAACGTCCGCACATGATCGATAGCTCCTGCCTTGGAACGGTTCAGCCAGAAAGTGGCGATGGAATAGCCGCACTGCAACCGCTAAAGCTGTCTCATGGCGGCCGTCCACAGCGGGCTGCGGGCAATCGAACGGTCAGGGGCCATGAACGATACACGAAAGACGCTGCCGGCAGTCTCGGTCGCCGTGGTGCGCAACGACACCGTGCTGCTGGTGAAGCGGGCAAGGCAGCCTTCCCAGGGGCTGTATGCCTTTCCGGGCGGCAAGGTCGAGGCTGGCGAGACACTGGAGGATGCGGCTCGGCGCGAACTCATGGAGGAGACTGGTTTGCATGCCGCTGGTTTTCGCCCGCTTCGGGAAATCCATATCGACGGCAGAGACGACAGGCACCCGGTCGACTATCGCCTCACCGTCTTCGGCGCCGCCTATGCCGGCGGCGAGGCAGTGGCTAGTGACGATGCCGAGACAGCCGCCTTCTACACCCTCCGCGAGATGGCGGCGCTGCCGCTCGCCGGTTCGGTGCTTATGGTCGCGCAGGAGTTGCTCGGCCGTTCCGACAGCTCCTCTGAAAGTCGCTGAAAACCTCAAGAGTTGTTCTGGAAACGCCTTGCAGGCGACAAATTGTTTAGTCACATAGATTTATGAGCCGCTCTCCATTTCTCGTCGCTTTGTGCCTCGCCGTCGGCATGACACTGGCGGCGCGGCCTGCGTCGAGTGCCGAGGCGCCGTTCGAGCCCGGATTGATGCGGCTGGCCGAAATCCTGGGATCACTGCATTTCCTGCGCAATTTGTGCGGCGAGAAGGGCGACCAATGGCGTGTCGAGATGCAGAAGCTGATCGATTCGGAGAACCCGGATGCCGAGCGGCGCGCCCGCTTCATCGCCAGCTTCAACCGCGGCTATCGCTCCTTCGGGGGCACTTATACACGGTGTACAACGTCAGCCACGGAAGCCATCAGCCGCTACATGAAAGAAGGCGAGACGCTGTCGCGCGACATCGCCTCGCGCTATGGCAACTAGTGACACCGGCAGGAAGACCTGGAACGCATTCAATCTGGAATTGCGTGAAGCAAAGGTATCGGTTCTGCGGCTGCTGCTTGAGTCGATAAGGCAGTCTGGACGTCCATCAACAGATATTCTCGCCGCTGCGGGCGACGACAGCCATATCCGTCTTGTGCCATCAATGTCTTGGTGCAATCCTGATGTTGCACTTGTGCAACAGCGTTAATTAAACGTTACCGCACGGATGCGGAATTAACTCAAACTGAAGGTTTTCGCCCCGCAGGCCGGCCTAATCGGCTAAGTTTGATACGGGTTGAAACGCAGCTTCGCCAGACACAGTTGGCCCCTGTCAAAGACGATCAAAAAAATGTCGTATTTACAGAGACTTATTCGAGGCCGCGTGTGAACAGAACAGATCAAGCCTGATCCACACTGATGGGTTGCCGCTTGAAAGGGTGGACATCGCTTATGGAACATGCTGCCAATGACATTGACGCGCTGGTCAGGGAAGAAAAGCGCCTGACGGCGGTTGAGAGCCACAGCGAAGCCTGGGCGGAAGGCCTTTCGGCCGGCATCGAGCCCGAGATCATTGCCGAGGCGGCGCTTGAGACCGCATTCGGTGAGATGCTGCGCGCCAACGGCGAGACATCGGCGCTTGCCCTGCTCGACCGCGTGCGTGAAAAGGTCATTGCTGGCGCCTTCGAACCCGAGCGGCTGCGGCACTGAACCGACGTCCGGTTCTTTGACGATGGAGTTCCGTTCGGGCACCATGCCCGTGAGCAGGAGATGCGGGCAGTGAATTTTCCGGTGTCAGGCAGGCCGAAGGGCTTGGTCCTCCACATCCGCTTTGCTGCTTGCTGCGCCGCCATCCCCCTGTTGATGTGCCTCGCAAGCAGCCCTGCCCATGCATTGAGCGAAATCCAGCACGAGGAGCTCCCCTCGCCGGTCATACCATCGGCGGACGACGATGTCTCACCGCCCGGCAGTGCCATTCCAATGCCCGACCCGGTGGGAACGCCTTCGACCAGGCAGCCGGCCGAACCGGACGCGGCAGAGCCCGACAGCCCTGCCGACAGCGGCTCCAACAGGCCGCGTGTCGATCCCGAGGCGCCCCCGCCGGAGGTGGTCTACGACCTCGGCAAGCTGCCCGAGCCGGTACGGCGCATGCATGACTTGATCATCGAAGCCTGCAAGAGCGGCGACATCGAGACGCTGAGGCCCATGATCGGCAAGGGCGACAGCATGACCCAGCTCTCGCTGACCGACATCGATGGCGATGCCGTCGCCTTCCTGAAAGGGCTCTCGGGCGACCCGGATGGCCAGGAGATCCTGGCCATTCTGGAGGAAGTGCTCAGTGCCGGTTATGTCCATGTCGACGCCGGGACGCCGCAGGAACTCTATGTCTGGCCCTACTTCTTCGCGCTGCCGCTGGACAAGCTCGACGCCAAGCAACGGGTCGAGCTGTTCAAGATCGTCACCGCCGGTGATTTCGACGACATGAAGCAGTTCGGCGCCTATATCTTCTATCGGGTCGGCATCACGCCCGCCGGACAATGGTCCTTCTTCGTCGCTGGGGACTGAGTTTGACCCCGTCTGTTTGTGGGAAGATTGGTGCGAAGTTCAGGAGCCAGTTCGCTCATACAGGCCGTGGGCGCTATTGTTTGAGTGGGCCGGCAGGTTCTTTCGGTGATGGCGGAATCTTGGCCGGCAGTTAAAAAAGGATGCCGTGACCGAATTCGTTGGCGAGATTCTGGATAAGCAGCTTTTCGCGCGCCGTAAGCCGGGTTTGATCGACAAAGCGCCAATTGCGCTCGTACAACGCAAATGCTTCCTCGGCAGGGATCGGGCGTGCAGGATCCCGGCTCCACAAGAGCGCTTGCAGCTCTGGGAACCCGGCCGGATCGATCATAGGCGTGATATGTGCGATCACAATGTCCCTGATATAGTGCAGAACGCTTAAAAATCA
Organism: Mesorhizobium sp. B2-4-14; assembly: GCF_006442155.1. Classification (NCBI taxonomy): domain Bacteria; kingdom Pseudomonadati; phylum Pseudomonadota; class Alphaproteobacteria; order Hyphomicrobiales; family Phyllobacteriaceae; genus Mesorhizobium; species Mesorhizobium sp. B2-4-14. The sequence continues at coordinate 21,983 of NZ_VFVA01000035.1, forward strand.
GAGACGTGACGCAGCGCCGACGGTTGACCTAAACCGGCAGCGCCTCGGAAAACTCCACCGCCCTGCCTTGGCCGGGCGTAGCGATTTCGCCTTCCCACATGACGCGTCGGCCGCGAATGACGGTGCCGACGGGCCAACCGGTGACTTGCTTGCCGTCATAAGGCGTCCAGCCGGCCTTCGAACCGGCCTGCGCATTGGTGATGGTCTCGCGCCGCTTCATGTCCACGATGGTGAAGTCGGCATCGTAGCCGGCGGCGATGCGCCCCTTTCCGGCCATGCCGAAGATTCGCTGCGGACCATGGCTCGAGAGGTCGACGAAGCGCTGCAGGGTCAGGCGCCCAGCATTGACGTGGTCGAGCATGATCGGCACCAGGGTCTGCACGCCGGTCATCCCCGAGGGCGAGGCCGGATAGGGTTTTGCCTTCTCGGCAAGCGTATGCGGGGCGTGGTCGGAGCCGAGCACGTCGACAATGCCTTGTGCGATTCCGTGCCAGACACCGTCGCGGTGGCGCGCGGCACGTACCGGCGGGTTCATCTGGATCAGCGTGCCGAGCCGGGTATAGTCGTCGGCACTCAGCGTCAAATGGTGCGGCGTCGCCTCGCAGGTCGCGACGTCCTTGTGCTGCTCAAGGAACAATATTTCCTCCGCGGTCGAGATATGCAGGACGTGGATGCGGGCTCGAACGTTGCGCGCGATGCGCACCAGCCGTTCGGTGCAGCGCAAGGCGGCGATCTCGTCGCGCCAGACCGGATGCGAAGACGGGTCGCCCTCGATGCGTAAGCCCAGCCGCTCACGCAGCCGGAACTCGTCCTCCGAATGAAAGGCGGCCCGGCGGCGGGTATTCCTCAGGATCGAGGCGACACCTTCGTCGTCCTCGACCAGCAGATCGCCGGTGGACGACCCCATGAAGACCTTTATTCCGGCCGCGCCCGGCAACCGCTCGAGCTCGCCGACATCCCTGGCGTTGTCGCGGGTGCCGCCGACCCAAAACGCAAAATCGCAATGCATGCGGCCACTGCCGCGCCGGACCTTGTCGGCAAGCGTTGTATCGCTGGTGGTCAACGGGTTGGTGTTGGGCATTTCGAACACGGCGGTGACACCGCCAAGCACCGCCGCGCGTGAGCCCGTTTCCAGGTCCTCCTTGTGCTCCAGTCCGGGTTCACGAAAATGCACCTGGCTGTCGATGACGCCCGGCAGGATGTGCAGGCCCCGGCAGTCGATGGTCTCGCCCGCCGAAGCCTGGCGGAGATCGCCGATGGCGGCGATGCGCCCATTCTTCACGCCGATGTCACGTGCCCCCTCGCCGTCATGGTTGACCACGATGCCGCCTGTCAGGATGAGGTCGTAGGTATTGGCCATGCTGATCGATCTCTTGCGGGGGGAGTGCCAGCGGCTTACGTAATGGCCAACCGTTTTGCAAGATCAGGCTTATATCCGCACCATGCCCTTTGCCCTGCTGAAAGACCGCGCGCTCATCACCGTCTCCGGCCCGGATGCCGAACACTTTCTGCAAAATATCCTGACCACCGATCTCGACACGCTTGGCAACGGCGAAGCTAAGCCCGGCGCGCTTCTGGCGCCGCAAGGCAAGATCCTGTTCGACTTCCTGATCTCGCGCGCCGGCGAAAACGCCTTCCGGCTCGAATGCCGTGCCGCCATTTCAGATGATTTCGTTCGCCGGCTGATACTCTACAAGCTCCGCGCCAAGGTCGAAATTGCCAAGCTGGAACAGGCGCTTGTCACTCTTGTCTGGGGAATGGAGTCAATCGCTTCACAAAATGATTCAACAGCAGTTGCCGACAGGCGCTTTCGCGATGAACCCGTCACGCGCTCCTATGCCGACGCTGCGGAAACCGGCGACATCGCCGCATGGCAAGCCTTTCGCACCGCCCACGGCATTGCCGAAAGCGGCGCCGATTATGTGTTGGGCGAGGCCTTCCCGCATGACGTGCTGCTCGACGAACTGGGCGGCGTCGGCTTCAAGAAGGGCTGCTATATAGGCCAGGAAGTCGTCTCGCGCATGCAACATCGCGGCACGGCCAGGCGGCGTGTGCTGATTGTCGAGGGCAGGCTTCTGCTGCCAGTTGCGGGCACCGAACTGACCGTCGAAGGACGGCCCGTCGGCACGCTCGGCTCGAGTGCCGGCACAACGGGGCTTGCCATCGCCCGCATCGACAGGGTCAAGGCAGCGATGGATGTTGGCCAGCCGATCCTGGCGGATGATGTCCCAGTGACGCTGACCATCCCCGGCTGGGCCAACTTCACCTTCCCGCAGGAAGCCGTCAGCGCGGAGGAAGCCTGATGGCGGCAGACCGCACCGGCGCGCCGCCACGCGCCTGGCAGCGCATGCTGTCCGGCCGCCGGCTCGACCTGCTCGACCCCTCGCCGCTCGACATAGAGATTTCGGATATTGCCCACGGGCTCGCCCGTGTCGCCCGCTGGAATGGCCAGACCAGGGGGGAGCATGCCTTTTCGGTCGCCCAGCATTCGCTGTTGGTCGAGGCCCTGTTCAACGAGCTGGTACCCCAGGCTTCGGCCGCCGACCGGCTGGCGGCGCTGCTGCACGATGCGCCTGAATATGTCATCGGTGACATGATCTCACCGTTCAAATCGGTGATGGGCGGCAGCTACAAGGACTGCGAATTGCGTCTGCAGCGCGCCATCCATCTGCGCTTCTCGCTGCCTCCTGAACCGGCGGCGGCGCTGCGCAAGGAGATCAAGCGCGCGGACCAGATCGCCGCCTATTTCGAGGCGACACTGCTCGCTGGTTTCTCCTCCGCCGAGGCGGCCGAATTCTTCGGTCGCCCGCGCGGTTTTTCCGCCGAGCGCTTCGATTTCACGCCGCGCTCGGTGACCTCGGCGCAGAATGCCTTCCTGAAGCGGTTTTCGGCGCTCGATAGATCGCGGCACCAGGTTCCGACGTCAGCGGTAGGGTAGAAAACGCTAAATTAACCGGAACGGACAACAGTGCGGAGTTCGATCACGCACCGCAGGCGCGCCACATGCCCGTCGTGGATGTCAAGGAAGGTTCGGCCGTCCCGGAGCGGGCAACCGAAGGCGTGGAGCGCTCGCGCCGCATGGAAGACGAACTGCGCGAACAGAACGAACGTTTTTCAGCCGCGGTCGAGAACATGTCGCATGGCCTGTGCATGTTCGATGCCGATGAGCGCATGATCATCTGCAACGGCAACTACATCAACATCTTCCGTCTCGACGCCAAGCTGATGCGGCCGGGAATCCGTTTCATCGACATCTTGCGGCACAGCGTCGAGATCGGCGTCGCCTCGCAAAGTGCCGATGAACTCTACGCCATCCGCAAGCCCTATATCGACCAGGCAAAACCCTCGATTTACGAAGAGACGCTGTCGGATGGCCGCATCATCAGCATCTCGCACCGCCCGCTGACCCCGGGCGGCTGGGTCTCGATCTATGAGGACATCACCGAACAGCGGCGCGCCGAGCAGGACCTCAAGGAGCAGCATCGCCGTTTCGACGCCGCACTCGCCAACATGTCGCAGGGCTTGATGATGTACGACGCCGCCGGCAAGCTGATCGTGCGTAACGGGCGTTTCCTGGAACTCTACAACGTCACCGCGGCGGACTTCCCACTTGGAACGACGCATCGCGACGCGCTGGAACGATTGCTGGAACTCGGCATCTACACGAAGATCGACGTCGACAGCGAGGTCGCTAAGACCGAAGCCTGCCGGCGGGCAGGGAAAAAGCATTCGGCCTATCGGCATCTTACCGACGGCAGGACGATTCTGGTCACACGCCAGCCGATGAGCGGCGGCGGCTGGGTGGCGACCTTCGACGACGTTACCGAACGCCGCCGTACCGAAGAGCGCATGACCCATCTTGCGCATCACGACACGCTGACCGGACTGCCCAACCGCTCGATGTTTCGCGAACGGCTCGACCTGGCGCTCGAGGACGTGACGGCCACGCCGCTGGCGATCTTCTCGCTCGATCTCGACCGCTTCAAGGCGGTCAACGATACATGGGGACATCCCGCCGGCGACTGGCTGCTGAAAAGCGTCGCCGAGAGGCTGCAGGGTTGCCTGCGCAATGAAACAGACATAGTCGCCCGCTTCGGGGGCGACGAGTTCGTCGTCATGCAGTTCAATTTCAAGGACATCGCCGATGCTGAAAAACTGGCGAAGCGCATCGTCGAGACAATCGCAAAACCGTTTCGCGACAGGGGCCGGGACATGCATGTCGGGATCAGCCTGGGCATCGCCGTTTTCCCCGACGACGGCAGGGACGCCGATACGCTGCTGAAAAACGCCGATACGGCGCTCTATCGGGCGAAGAGCGAGGGGCGCAACCTTTATCGCTTCTTCGAACCCGGAATGGACGCCATGGTGCAAGCCCGCCGGGCGCTTGAAGTCGACCTCGAGACCGCGCTGCCACGCCAGGAATTCGATCTCGACTTTCAGCCTATCATGAACATCGCCTCCGGCGACATCATCGGCGCGGAGGCGTTGATGCGCTGGCGTTCGCCGGCGCGCGGCACTGTCGCTCCGGATCAATTCATCCCGGTCGCGGAGGAAACCGGACTGATCGTGCCGCTTGGCGAGTGGGCATTGAGGACGGCCTGTGCGGCGGCGGCAAGCTGGCCTCCCGGCTTGCGCATTGCCGTGAATGTCTCGGCCGTGCAGCTCAAAAGCGGCGGGTTTGCCCGCGGCGTCATCTCGGCCCTGGCCTTTTCCGAGGTGCCGGCCAGCCAGTTGGAACTGGAAATCACCGAAACCGTGCTGATGGATGAGAGCAAAGCCGTGCTGAAGACGCTACGGCAGTTGCGCGAACTCGGCATCCGCATCGCGCTCGATGATTTCGGCACCGGCTATTCCTCGCTCGGCTACCTCAGGCGTTTCCCGGTCGACAAGATCAAGATCGACCGCTCTTTCATTCGCGACATGGGCAATCGCGATACGGCGGCGATCGTTCGCACCATCATCGCGCTCGGCACCGAGCTTGGCATTGTTGTCACGGCAGAGGGCGTCGAGACCGAGGTGCAACTCGACATGCTGCGCGAGAACGGCTGTGTCGAGGCGCAGGGGTATTTGATTGGCGTGCCCGCAAAGGCGGCGGCCATCCGTCGTCTGCTGAAATCGCGTGCGCTGCACAGCCAAACCGGCTGATCGCATCCGTACAAGGTCAACTCAGTGTTTCTAGGTATTTCTCATGGAAGCTGACATAGCCGGGCTCGACGACCTTGAGGTGCCGCTCGATCAGAGCATGGAACCGCGGCAGTTGATGAAACGGCACACCGGGATAGGCATGATGCTCGGCGTGAAAGGGCATGTTCCAGGCCAGCTTGCGCACTGCCCAGTTGGTCAGCGTCGTCCTGGTGTTTTCCAGCATGTTGGCAACGAACGGACAGCGGCCGTGCTCGGCCAAGAGATAGAGCCGAAGGAATGGCTGACCGAGCAAAGCGGGGATGATCCAGACATGGAGAAGCGCGGTGAGCCGGAAATACACGGCGAGCAGAATGACCACGGCGTAGAAGGCAATCATGGCGCGCGCCTCGGCCCGCACCTTGGGCCGGCCTTTCGGCGGCACGTAACTATCCCGGCATTTACCCATCGCATTGGCATGAAGGGTCTTGAGATGGCCCCACCACACCGGGATGCCGGAAACATGGACGAGGTACTGCCGCAGCGTTTCCGGTTTGGGAAAGGCCAGTTCCGGATCATTTTCCGGATCCTGGGTGAAGCGGTGATGGGCGAAATGGAAGTAGCGGAACCAGTCGGCCGGCAGCGCGAGCGCCAGGCTGCACAGCCGGGCCACGGCATCGTTCAGCCACTGAGACTCGAAGGCCGTGCGATGAACCGTCTCGTGTAGCAGCGTAAACAGGAACACGATGAGGAGGCCTTGCGGCAGCATCAGCAGCGGCCAGAATGGTACCTTGGCCGCAATCAGCAACCCAATGACCACAATCGCGCCCCAGTGAGCGCCGAGCTGGACGAGACCCGCGACGTCCGACTTGGCCGTCAGGCGATTGCGCTCTTCCGGGGTCAAGGATGCAATTATGTCACGGTGGTCCATTGGCCTCGATCCAGGCTGGAGATTTGATGAGGCCCACTCTAGTCGCTAAAAAACCTTCCCAAAAACAACGATTTCTGCAATTTTGATAAGCTTAACTTATCTATCTGCCGGTCATGGTCGCACTTCCATCCCTAAAAGGACTTCAGGCTTTCGAGGCCGCGGCGCGTACCGGCAGCTTCGCCGCGGCGGCGGAAGAGCTTTCCGTCTCGGCCGCCGCCATCAGCCAGCTTATCCGCACCGTCGAGGAGCAGATGGGCCGCAAGCTGTTTCATCGGGTCAACCGTAGAGTTGTCCTCAGCGAGGCAGGCGTCGAAATGCTGCCACGGCTGACCATGGCCTTCCAGGAAATCGGCAGTGTCTCGCGCGAACTGAGCGGCGATGCTTTCCGCCCGCGCTTGGTGGTCTCGGTGCCGCCGTCCATGGCGATGGGCTGGCTTTCGCAGCGTCTCGCGGGCTTCGTCGCAAGCTATGGCGCCGCCGATATATCGCTTCGCGGCGATGACGACCCGGTGCCGTTCGACCGTGAGCTGATCGACATCCGGCTCTCCTACGGTCCGCATTATCGCGAGCACTCGACCGAAGAGATCGTCCGGGACGCCGTCTATCCCGTCTGCGCGCCACAGCTTTCCGGCATGATCAAGGCGGATGGCGATGCGCTCGCCGGGCTGCCGCTGATCCACACCGACTGGGGACCGACGGGCGCGTCATTTCCGTCCTGGCGCAACTGGTTCGAGGCGGCCGGTGTCGAACCAGGCCGGGCGGCGCAGCGCGGCTTGTCGGCCAACTCGTCGCGCGCAGCTCTCGACCTCGCCATTTCGGGGCTGGGCGTGGCACTGGCGCAAGGAGTCTACTGCGCCGAGGCGGTGGAGGACGGCAGGTTGATGCGGCCCGCCGAAAGGGCGATTGCATTGCGCCAATCCTATTGCCTGACGATCCCGGAGCGGAGCGCAAGGCGCGATGTCGTGGTGGCGTTTCGCGATTGGCTGATCAATGAATGCCGGCGTGCAGTGGGCTCGCCGACGCTCTGTTGACCCGACATACAGCGATGGTCAAAGGTGCCCGCTCAGCGCCGCCACCATGTCCTTGCTGGTGGCCACCGGGACGATCTCGAACTCGACGAGGTCAGCCCATTCCCCGGTCGCGGAAGCGACGGTAGATGTCCCTGCGGTCGCGGCCGGTGAAATCCTCGATCACGATGAACTGCATGTTCCCCCCGGCGAATTATCGTCCCGGCCGATCGAGCCGCTCCAGGAACCATTGCGTCAGCCGGACCCAGACCTCGTCCTTCTCGCCCGAATCCTCCCAGCCATGGTCGAGGTTGGGATTGTCGTTGACCTCGATGACGAAGACGCCGTCCTTGGTCTCCTTGAGGTCGACGCCGTAGAGGCCGTCGCCGATGCAGCGCGCTGCCTTCACCGCCGTCTCGACGACATGGGCCGGCGTCTCCTTCAGCGTGAAGGTCTTGATGCCGCCCTGGTCCGGCTTGCCATTGGCCTTGTGGTTGACGATCTGCCAGTGCTTCTTGGCCATCAGATAGTGCACGGCAAACAATGGCTGACCGCCGAGCACGCCAACGCGCCAGTCATATTCGGTCGGGATGAATTTCTGCGCGATGAGGAGGTCGGAATCCTCCAGCCATTCGGTTGCAAGCGTCTTCAGCTCCTCGAAGCTGGCGCATTTCTTGACGCCACGCGAGAAGGACGAATCCGGGATCTTCAGCACCAGCGGGAACCCCAACGTCTGCGCCGCAAGCTCGAGATCCGAAGCGCCGGCGATCATCACCGTCGGCGGCACCGGCACCTTGTTGTAGGACATCAACTCGTTGAGATAGACCTTGTTGGTACAGCGGATCATCGACAGCGGATCATCAATGACCGGCATGCCTTCCTGCTGGGCGCGGCGGGCGAAACGATAGGTGTGGTTTGAGATCGAGGTGGTCTCGCGGATGAACAGCGCGTCGTAATTCGCGAGCTTGGCGAGATCCTTCCTGGTGATGGGCTCGATTTCGACCCCCATCTTCTCGGCGATCTTGGCCCAGTAGCGCAGCGACGAGATTTCCGACGGGGGCAATTCCTCATGCGGATCGACCAGCGTGGCGAAGGTGTAGCGCGCCGGCGTGCGGCCCTTGGTGTCGCGCCACTCGCGGTTGGTGTAGGTCTCCAGGCACTGGATGAAGTGCGCCTCTTCCTCCTCGGTCATCCGCGCCAGCGGATGGAAGCCGATCTTGCGGATCGAGGCCCATTCGGCGCTGTCCTTGATATGGACTTCGAGCGCCGGCGCCCTGAACCAGTCGAACAACAGCTTGGCGAAACGGTCCCACACCTTGGAGGGCCCGATGCCGAAGAAGATGCACACCTTCGCCGGAAAGGCGCCGCCGAGATCCTTGCGGCATTTGTTGAGCGCCAGCTCCAGTTCCGGCAGCGCATGCTCATAGAGCTTGCGCTCCGACAGGTCGATCATCGTCTCGACGGTCGGGATGACCTTGTGACCGCGCGAGCTCGCCAGCAGCGAGGCATAATAGCCGCGGCTCTGGTAGCCGTAGTTGTTCGACAGGTTGATGACCTTCGGCCGCTGGCCCCGGAACAGCGCCGGATGTGCAAGATAGTCGCGGTTGGTGATGATCTTGTGCGGTGTCGCCACCTGGTCGAGGTCGCTCTGCCTGCCGGTAAGGATGACCCAGGTCATTGTGTGTCGCGCTTCCCCAGAGTGATGGCGGCGCGCAGTCCGTCGCGGCCGAACTGCGCCATGTTCATGAAGATGCCGTAGGGCACGGGAATATTGGCGGCATCAAGGATGGTTTCCTGCCTTTCGTCCTCGACCCAGGGATCGTGGATCAGAATATGATCGCCGTCATCGCCGATGGCCAGCACCCAGTGCGGCACCTTCTTGCCGAACATCAGGAAGCCGCTGATCAGCACCAGCACCAGCTTTCCCGCGGCGATCGCGGTTCTGATGTCATCGATGGTGAACGAGCGGTAATTCACCGGGATGCCGTAAAGTTCCGCGCGGCGGCGAAAGTCGACCTGCGCCAGTTCCATTACCCGGCGCTTTTCCTCGCTGCGCACCGACTGCAGGAACAGCGCGCCGTAGAAGGAAACGAAGATTTCCGCGGCGAGCCCGCTTTCGTACCCCGAGACAGCCAGGCCGAACGGTTCGCAGCCGCCCGGCCCAGACATCATGAAGACAGTCGTCGCCTCGCGCCAGAGGCGGATTTCCATCACCGGATCGGGCACGAAACCGCGGTCGAAATTGGCCATGGCCATCATCAGGCAACAGGGGCCGCAGGTGAATTCGCAGGTCTGTTGGTAGAATGGCACCCGGGTGGCGACCGCAAGGTCGCCGCGCAAGGTCTTTTCATAGCGAAGCGCGGTGGCGCCGTCCTCGTAGTAGCCAGGCTCCCGGCCAATCTTGCGGTAGCCGGCAAGCTCGTAGATGCGGATGGCACGGCCGTTATCCTCGCGCACTTCGAGACGCAGCATCATACGATCGTGCTCGAAGGCCGCCTCCTCCGCCGACGACAACAGCTGGCGCCCGATGCCGAGCGCGCCGAAAAACGGGCCGACAGCTATGGAATAGAGCCGCGCCACGCCACTGCCCTTGCGAAACAGCACGATCGCATAGCCGGCGACGCGGCCGTCGACTTCGGCGACCAGAGTCTCGGCGGTCTCACGCTCGATGAACAGACGAAAAGAGCGTCGCGAAATGCGATCGCTCGAGAAAACGGCTTTCTCGATGGCGGCGAGATCATCGACGTCAGACGCGCGGGCCGTGCGGATATCGGCAGGCATGCGACTTGAGAAAACCTCGATTGGGTTGCGGAACCGGCCCCGGTCAAAGGCGTCGCAAACACCGGCCGAAGCGCCGGTATTCATGAAGCGCTATCGCTCCCTGATTAGGGCCGAATTGTGACAGTTTCCTCGACGGCATGGAAGCGGCCTGGCTTTGAACAGGATCGCTGTCTCGAGGCTCCGCCGGCTGCGAAAATAGCCGCCAACTCAGCTTGCGAGACCTGCCAGAAGCTGGCCATAAGCGCTCTTTGCCACCACTGCCAATTGGTCACGCGGCAGCGAGCCAACGACGGCGCAGCCATAGCCCTTGTCCAGCCAGTAGATGGCCTGCGGACCCGCCTGCGCCGAAGCATAGGTGCCCGTGGCATTTTCCGCCGATTCCGCCGTCACGAACAGGGATATGCGCTCTCCCTTGTCGTCCTCGTAAAGCAGCATCGCGGCCTTGCTTTCGCCGGCCGGCAGCAGCCGACCGCCGATCAGTTGAAAACCGTTCGCGGTCAGGTCCGGTGCCACCAGCTTCAGGCCGACCCGGTTGGACAGCCAGGTCTGCAAATGATCCTTGTCGCTGGCCGGCACTTCCACCGCGTGCCGCTTCTCGGCCGCGTAGATGACATGGGCGGCAATCGCCTGTTCGGCGAGCCGGTCTTCCGCCTGATCCTCCTGTCCGATGCCGTCAATGCCGGCGACGTAGCCGCCAAATCCACCCGCAGCCAGAAGCACGGCCGCGGCCGCGCCAAGCCACCAGCGTGAACGTGGCGCCTCTGCCTTGACCGGCGTTTCGCCGAGCACGACCTTGCGCAATCGCACTGGCACGGCTTCATCCAGCACGCCGGCAAGGGCGGCGCGCAATGCCTCCCGGTCGGCGGTGAAGCGGGCGCTCCTGGCCTTCATCTCAGGATTGGCCTCGAGCCAGGCTTCATAGGTGACACGCTCATCGGCTGGCAGTTCGCCGTCGAGCGCCATGTGGATGTCACGTTCGGAAAAATCGCGGCGGATCATTTCTCGACGATCCTTATCGCGCGGCGGCGTGCCGTGTCGTCCAGCAACCCACGCAGTTCCTCACGCCCGCGCGCAATGCGTGACATCAGCGTACCGGCGGGCACGCCCAGAATGTTGGCGGCTTCGGCGTAGGAGAAGCCTTCAATGGCAACCATGACAAGGGCCGCGCGGCGATCGGGGCTGATCGCCTGCAATGCGTCGATGATCTCGCGTGAGGCGATGCCGTCCAATTGCTCGGCCGGTTGGGCTACCGTCTCGCCCGCCTCCAGCGGCAGCATCGCCGCTTCGCCGCGGCGGTTCACCTTGCGCATCTGGTCGATGAACAAATGATGCATGATCGTAAACAGCCACCTCCTGGGGCTTTCTCCTGTCTGCCAGTTGTCGAGCCGCACCAATGCCCGCTCGAGGCAGTCCTGAACGAGGTCGTCGGCAGCATCGCGGTCGCGCAAAAGCGAGCGTGCATAGCGGCGCAGGCGCGGTATTTCGCCAAGGATTGCTGCCTTCTTTTCGTCCATGACCGCTGGTTCTGAGCTCGCCCTTATTGATCTCGATTGAACGCGCCTTCCCGGCGTGGCGCAAGCGGCCAGCGCGAAGCGGTCCGCCGCCCCGGTCACCCAAGCAATGAGATAACGCTGGCGGGTGCCGGTTTATTCCGGCTGGATTGAATTTCCCCCATCATTGCTCGCCTACAGATACCGTCTCCCTCGCCGCCCGCGTCAGAAGCCGCTGGTAGAACAGGCCGATGCCGATCAGCACGGCGCCCAGGCCGATGAAGGACAGCGCCCTGAGCACGCCTTCCAGTTCCGACATGTCGAACAGGAAGACCTTCAGCACGGCGACCGCGATCAGCACGGCGGAGGCAACGCGCAGCACCTGCGACCTCAGCCAGACGCCGCCGGTGAGCAACGCTACGCCGATGACCAGCCACAACGCCGAATAGGTGTAGGTCTCCAGCTGACCGAGTCCGCTCCACAGGCCGATGAACTCGCCCTTGAACAGGCGTCTTACCGACAGCGTGGCATAGGCGAAGGCAAGAAGAGCCGCGACCAGCGCCAGCATCGCCGAATACCATTTCGGCCGCTTGCCTCGGGCATAGAGCGCCAACCCGCCGGCGGCGACGGCCGGCAAGAGATAGGCCAGGAACACCAGGTTGAAGACCGGAATCCGGCCGGTGGATTCGTCCGTAAACAGCGGATCGAGCACCAGGAAGTGCTGGACGATGACGAAAGCGGCTGAAACCACGCCGGCGGCCATCGAGCCGTAACGCAGCACCGAGCTTGGCGAGCGCCGGTCTATGGCGACCAGGATGGCGCCGGCGCCGATGGCGATCAGCGTGTAGATCGCCTGCTCGGCAAGCGTTGGCGCATCGCTGTTGATGATGCCGCCATGCATCGCATGACGCACCAACATGGCAATGGTGAGCAGCGCAAACAGCGTCGCTGCCGCTTCCATGGCGAGGCGCGGGCGGCCATTGGTGGTGCGGGCGAGCTGCCAGGCGGTGAAGCCGAAAGCGAGCGCGGGTATGCCGTAGCCAAGCAGCAGCCAGTTGAACACCGGCGTCCTGGAAAGGAATTCCGCGCCGACGATGGTCGGATCGAAGGCGACGCGGCCAAGCACAGCAATCACCGCGCCGACCGCAATCCAGCCGAGCACGGGATAAGAGCGCCAGCGGGTCGCCAATGCGGGCATAATTGTCGCCGCACCCAGCAGGACAGTGGTCCAGCCGGAATCGTAAGCCATGTGCAGCATCAGCAGGCCGGCGACCGCCGCGCCACCCAAGGCAAACGAAACCGCCATGCCACCCTTGAGCGGCGGCTCCTCGGCCCGCGCGACCCACTCGCCGCCAGCGGCGAAAACCACAACCAGAAGAGCTGCGACGGCGGCATAGGCGAAGTCTCGGTCGAGATCGCCAAAGGTGAGCCACAGCGCCAGCAGGATGACCAGCGGCACGACAACGCCCCATGCCGCCCATGAGGCGGCGCGGATCTGTGTTGCGGCGGCAAATCTTCGCGCCGCCCAGAGCCCGGCGCCAATGAAGACGAGGCCAAGTGCGAGGCCAATGCGCAATGTCAGCGTATTGGCGATGGCCAAAGGCGAGCCATCAACGCCCAAGACGCCATTCGAAAAGTCGGAGGTGATCGAGGTCGGCGGGATGATGCCGAGATAGATCAGCGCCGTCGCCAGCCCGGCGGCGTAGAGCAGCGGCAGGGCCAGCGGACGGTAGAGCGCAACGGCCACCATCGCGGCAAGCAAGACCGCGCCCGGCAAGGCATAGCCGGCAGCGGCAAAGACCGGGTCGACCGACAGGCCCAGCGCAGAGAATGCGATGAACAAGCCAGGCACGATGGATGGCCAGTCGAATGCCTTGGCCGGGTCGGTTTCGCCGCCACGGCGGCCGAGCCAGGCAAAGGCTAGTACGGCGAGCGTGACGGCGTCGATGAACAGGATGGCGGAGAGGCTCGCGCCTGGCGCATCCATCATGTAAAGGACGGTCCAGATGCCCGTGCCGGCAAAAGCGGCCGCCATCAGCAATTTCCAGTCGCGCATGCGAGCGATAACGCCTGTGGCGGCCAGCACGATGGCGAGATAGCCGAACAGCGCCCAGGGATTGGGCGCCTGCGGGGCAACCAGCATTGGGGTTACAATGGCGCCGACGAGGCCGATGCCGGCCAGCGCCTGGCCGTGGACGAGAGCGGCGGCAATGGTGGCGATGCCGATGGCACCGAGCAACGTGAAGGCAAGTGCCGGCCCGATGAAGCCGTAGATGCCGTGAGCGGCATAGACAGCGCCGAACAGGATGAAGGCGCCGGCCGCCGTCAGGACCGCCGGAATGTAGGCGCCGGCCGCACCTTGCACCGGCACCTTGAAGCCGGTGCGGCGAATGAACTCGCCAGCGGCAACCAGCACCACCCCAAGCACCGCCGCCATGGTGAGCCGCACGCCGGGGCCGAAAATGCCGGCCTCGATGGTGTAGCGAATCAGGAACAGCCCGCCCAGCGCCAGCGCGATGCCACCGACCCAGACGGCCCAGCGGGTGCCGAGCGCCGTTTCGACGTCGGACCGGCGAGCGGCTTTCGCAGCGGCTGCCGGCGCGGCAGGTTCCGTTGCCTTCTGTGCCGCCTCGCCTGCGTTCCACGGGCCAGCCAGGACCTCGCCGGTCAGAGCTTCCACTTCCGTGGCCGGCCCCTGCGCGGTGATCGGCTCGCCCGCCGCCGGCGAGGCAATATCGGCGGCCGCCACTGCCACCGGCGCCTCGTCCAACTTGCCATCGGCCGCGGCCTGTTCGGTCGGCTTCGGCGCGGCGCCTGAGAGCACAAGGCTACGCAGGGCGCCAAGTTCGCGCTCGATCAGACCGATGCGGTTCTGCTGGCGCGATATGATGACAAACAGGGCGATGATGGCGACAAGGCCGATCAGGTTCTCAAACATGGCGGTTCCCCCAAACCAGGCCAGTTTTCACTGACGTTTCGTCTCACTGACATTCAAATGCGGCGGCCAGGCGGCTGGAAAACTCAACGCGCCGCCAGATTGGCGGCCGGAAATATCGAACATGTCTCGGTGCCGAAAGCCAGAAGCTTACCGCGGGCATCCTTCAGCGTCGCTTCCGAAACGGCAAGCGTGCGGCCCTTGTGGACCACTTTGCCCTCGCAGACCACCTCGCCGGTCCTGGGCGTGATCGGCCGCGTCAGGTTCACCTTGAATTCCGCAGTCGTGTAGGCCTCGCCCTTTTCGAGCAGCGTCTGCACGGCGCAGGCCAGCGCCGAATCAAGCAGCGTTGCCGCCCAGCCGCCGTGTACGCCACCCAACGGGTTGAGGTGGCGCTCATTCGGCACGCCGCGGAACACGGCGCGGCCTTTCTCTACTTCAGTTAATGCGAAGCTGAGTTGGTAGGAGATCGGCGGTGCCGGATATTTGCCGTCGATAATGCGCTGCAGCAGTTCGAGGCCGGTATATTTCGTTATGTCGGCGTGCGGGATTGTGCCGAGGCCGAGCGGCGAGACCCGGCCCGGATAGAGTTCGACTTCGCTCATGCCGCGTTCTCTCCGGCGATGGCCTTGCCACGCGCGTGGTGCTTGCGAAGTGCGGCAAGAAAACCGGTGCGGGCGTCGGGCTCGTTGATACCGCGCGGCTCATAGATATGGCGGGTGAAGAAGAAGCCGGTCAGCCGGAAGGCGTCCTCGATCGCCACCGGATCCCCACGCAGGCCGGAGCCGCGCTGCAGGAAAGCCGGCAGCGCCAGCATCTTGTCGTGCCACGGCGCGCCGGCTTCACGCGATACCGCGCGGCCGGACTTCGGAGAGACATAGGCAAGATCCTGCCGCGTGCCGGTGGCGGCGCATTGGCTGAGATCAAGGCCGAAGCCGAGTTCATCGAGGATCAGAAGTTCGAAGCGCGCCACCAGTTCGCCAGCCGCATCGGCATCGTCAAGATGGACGATCATCACGGCGAGCGCTTCGTAAAGGCCGCCATGGGCGTCGCGCTCCGGCAGCAGGCGCAGATGCGCGGCCATGGTCTGCAGCCCGTAGACAGCGACGGCGCTGTCCATCAGCCGGGCGGCGTTCATCTCGATCGCTTCGGCCTGGAACGTGCCGAGATGCTCGTCGAGCCGAGCCCGCCACCAGAGATCGACGCGATTGCCGGGCTGGAGAACCGGCTGCTGCTTGCGCGAGCGGCCACCGCGAACGAGACCGAGATGGCGGCCATGCGCGCGGGTCATCACCTCGAGAATGGCGCTGGTTTCGCCATGCTTGCGGGTGCCAAGAATGATTCCCTCGTCGCGCCACTCCATGCATGAGCCTTCCACCGGTTGAATGGCGAAATCAAGATGCGGCTCAGGTGACTGGCGAATCAGCGCTCGACCTGCAGAAAAAAACCGCCCGCAGCAGTATGCTGCGGGCGGCCTGGTAGGGTATTCGATGCTTTAGAACGAGCGCTGGAAGCGGAGGATACCGCCGAGATTGCTCTTCTTGGTCGCGCCGGCCCATACGGAATTGGCCGGGGTGTCATCGCCGACGTTCTGGTAGTCGACTTCAGCCGTGACCGTAAAGCCGGGCACAACGGTATAGGCAATGTTGGCGGCGACGCCGAGGTTCTTCCAGTCGTCATAGGAGACCTGGGCGTTGAACGACGTCTTGGCGTTGAACTTGTAGGTGCCGCCGCCCCAGACTGCCCAGTTGCCGCCCCACTGCTTGTAGAAGCCACGGCCATGTGCGTCGATGACGTTGTTGGCGTCGTCCGTGAGGTTGTCGTCGGTGCCATAGCCGCCCATGACGAACAGCGACAGTTCCTTGGTGACGTTGACGTCCAAACGGACCTTGCCGGCCACTTCCTCGTAGTTGCTGTCATAGGCGACAACGCCGGTGATCGCACCCCAGTCGGCCTTGTACTTCAAGCCGCCGACGACATGCGGAACATAGCTGTCGATGGTCCCGACGGTGCCGGCGCCTTCTTCGAGCGAGACCATCGCCGAGATGCCGTTGCCTGCGTCGAAGTAGTATTGAACGACGTTGCTCTCCTGGCCGCCATAGGGAACGATCGTGTCCTGGATGACGTTGCCCGCATAGCCGATGAAGGTATCGAAAGCCGTATCGTCCTTACCGACGCGCAGACCGCCGAGCTGGATGTAGGCGAAACGCAGCGACAACGACTTGTTACGGCCCTGCCAGTCGGTGCTTCCGTTGACATAGTCGCCGCTGCTGTTGCCATAGTTGAAGCGGGTCTCGGTGTAGGTCTTCAAGGTGCCGAGCTCGGTCTCCTGACCGGTCCAGGTCTTCAGC
Source organism: Mesorhizobium sp. B2-4-14 (assembly GCF_006442155.1). NCBI lineage: Bacteria > Pseudomonadati > Pseudomonadota > Alphaproteobacteria > Hyphomicrobiales > Phyllobacteriaceae > Mesorhizobium > Mesorhizobium sp. B2-4-14. Next base: position 38,599 of record NZ_VFVA01000035.1, read on the forward strand.
GTGAAGCGGGTGTTCTTGTAATAGGTCGAATGAGTGGTGCCGGCGTCCTGATGATCCGGGACGTGGTTGACACCATCGAACGTGCCGGCATCGCCGACGCCGATGTCATAGCGGACATAGCCGCCGATGCGCAGGCAGGTCTCGGTGCCCGGGATGTAGAAGTAGCCGGCGCCGTAGACGTCGCAGATCTTGACGTATTCGGCCGGTTCCGGTTCGGCGACGACGACGGCGTCCGCGGCACGTGCGCCGGAGACCGCGATCAGTGCCGCGGCTGAGCCGAGAAGGAGGCTCTTGATGTTCATTTTCTGACCTCTCCAGTCAAGTTAAAAAAATTAGCTTCGGATTTGTGGAAGACGGATCAATTTCGCCTCACCCCCACAGCGAAAACGGCCCGCACCGCGACCCCTTTTCGATCGCGAACATACCCATCGATCTTCAGCCTTCAATGACAATTCCATAAATAGGCCGGATTCCTGCCACAGATTAAATCCGTGTTGCACAAATAACACTAATTCATGCGCCTTCATTTTCAATGCAGCACAAATGGCACACCGTCACATTTGTGTAATAATCCCGGTTTCTTTCGCGTCTAACTTTATTTTATTGACGTTTACCTTATATGTTTCAATTGGTGATTATACGCCACCTAAGTACATTAGGAAGTATTTGCTTCCCACTCTTGAATTGGTGAGAACGGGAGTCAACTCCATCTGCCGCGACGGAAGAAATCGCGCCGCCCCGGACGCCAGCTCACTGACCGCGTCGACGCGCTCCAAGGCAATCAAGACCGCGGCCAAGTGCCCCGCGAATCGATATGCTCGTGCCGTGACGTTTCGCCTTCGATTCAACGATGGACGGACCAATGCGAGGCATGCCCCTCCCCCCGGCACACCTATCGGCGGTGACACAGAAATGGGCAGCTGCAAAGGCGGCGCGCCAGTCTCGGCCGTCAGCGACGCGCCTTTTCATGCCCTAATGCGGAAACTCCAGCCCCATCTCGCGGTAGCGCTCGGGATCGTCGCCCCAGTTCTCGCGTACTTTCACGAACAGGAACAGGTGCACCTTCTGCTCGAGGATGCCCGAAATCTCCATGCGCGCCGCCTGGCCGATGGCGCGGATGGTCTCGCCCTTGTGGCCGAGCACGATCTTTTTTTGGCTGTCCCGCTCGACATAGATGACCTGCTCGATGCGCACCGAGCCATCCTTTTTCTCTTCCCATTTCTCGGTCTCGATGTGCGAGGAATAGGGCAACTCTTGATGCAGCCTGAGATAGAGTTTTTCACGGGTGATCTCGGCCGCCAGCTGGCGCATCGGCAGGTCCGAAATCTGGTCTTCCGGATAGTACCAGGGGCCGGCCGGCAGCGCCTGTGCCAGATAATCGAGCAGATCCTTGCAGCCGGAGCCGGTCAACGCCGAGACCATGAAGGTGCGCTGGAACGGCACCTTCTCGTTGGCTGCCGCGGACAGGGCGAGAAGCGCCTCTGGCTTGACCCGATCGACCTTGTTGAGGATCAGCGCCATCGGCTGGCGCACGTCCTTCAGCCGTTCGAGGATGGCTTCGGCATCGCCCCGGATGCCACGCTCGGCATCGATCAGCAACAGTACGATATCGGCATCCTTGGCACCGCCCCAGGCAGTCGTCACCATCGCCGTATCGAGGCGCCGCCTGGGCTTGAAGATGCCAGGCGTATCGACGAAGACGATCTGTGCATTGTCATGCGTAGCGATGCCGCGCACGATGGCGCGTGTCGTCTGCACCTTGTGGGTGACGATCGACACCTTGGCGCCGACCAACTGGTTGACCAGCGTCGACTTGCCCGCATTCGGTGCGCCGATCAGCGCGACGAAGCCGGAGTGCGTGGCGGGAGCAACTGCGTTGTCTTGGGCGGTCATGCCGCGCTCCCTTCATTGACCCAGACACCCTCACGAACCAGAAGAGCCGCGGCAGCGGCCTGCTCGGCCTCGCGCTTGGATCGGCCGGTGCCGGTTGCAGGCAGAAATGCGCCAACCCTGACGCTGATGGTGAACAGCGGATCGTGGTCCGGCCCCTCGCGGCTGTCGATCTGATAGGCAGGAACCGCGCTCGCCGCCTGGTGCGCCCATTCCTGCAATTCGGTCTTGGCGTCGCGGCGTGCCGCACCCGAGGCCTGCGAACGGGGCTGCCAGTATTTGTGGATGAAAGCACGCGCCGCCTCCAGCCCACCGTCCAGGTAGAGCACGGCGATCAGCGATTCCAGGGCGTCGGCCCGCAGATTGACACGCTTGCGCCCTTCGAGCCCGCGCACATCCGATCCGGCACGGATCAGGTCCGGCAGCCCTATATCCTCCGCGATCTCGGAAAGCGCCTCGGCATTGACCAGCGCATTGAGGCGCAGCGACAGTTCGCCTTCCGCCGCGTCGGGAAACGCGGCCAGCAACATGTCGGCAACGACAAGGCCGAGAACCCGGTCACCGAGAAATTCGAAACGCTCATAATCGGAGCCGGCATTGGCGCCGCGTGCACTGGCATGGGTGAGCGCGCGCTGCAGACGCTGGCGGTCTGCAAAGGCATGGCCCGTACGTTCCACAAGCGCTTCGGCGAGCGCATCGGCGGTCAACCGCTTCGTTACCGCCATGACCCTAGTTGACAAAATGGAACAGGCGCGAGACGCGCATCAGCGACGGCCATTTCCAGATTTCGAGCGGGCTTGCCTTGCCGGCGATCGAGAAGAAGACAAGGTTGGCGCGGCCAACCAGGTTCTCGGCGGGAACATAGCCGACGGTGAACCGGCTGTCGGCGGAATTATCCCTGTTGTCGCCCATCATGAAATAGTGGCCGGGCGGCACGTCGAATTCGCGGGTGTTGTCGCCGATCGAGTTCGGCGACAGATCGAGCGTGTCGTAGCTGACGCCGTTGGGCAATGTCTCGCGGTAGACGTCGATCGGATAATCCTTTTCCGTGATGTCGGGATTGTCGATCTGGCCGGTCTTCACGCGTGGCACGCCGACGCCGTTGATGAACAGCTGGCCATCCTTCATCTGGATCTTGTCGCCAGGCAAGCCGACCACGCGCTTGATGTAGTCAACGGACGGGTCCGGCGGGAACTTGAACACCACCACGTCGCCACGCTTGGGCTCGGAGCCCCAGATACGGCCCGAAAAGATGTCGGGCCCGAAAGGCAGCGAATAGCGCGAATAGCCGTAGGACCATTTGGTGACGAACAGATAATCGCCTTCCAGAAGCGTCGGCCGCATCGATCCCGACGGGATCGAAAAGGGCTGAAACAAGAGCGTGCGGATAACGAGCGCGAGCAAGAGCGCCTGGACGATGACGCTGACGGTTTCGCCAAGCCCGCCGGATTTCTTCTGGGATTTTTCAGCCACGCTCATGTCGTCCTCGATTGTGCGTTGGATGTATAGAGTCTCGGCGTGCGCTGGGCAACGTCAATGCCGGTCGTCAAATGCAATCAATGTGGCGCTTGTTCGACGGGCAACGCCTCGATGATCACAAAGGCTTGAGCAAGCGGGAAATCGTCCGTGATCGTGAGGTGGATCGCTGCCCGATGCCCTCGGGGAAGGATTTTTTCCAGTCGCGCCAAGGCTCCGCCGGTCAGTGCCATCGTCGGCGCGCCGCTGGGCAGATTGACGACGCCCATGTCACGCCAGAAGACACCTTGCGCCAGACCAGTACCCAGCGCCTTGGCGCAAGCCTCCTTGGCGGCGAAGCGCTTGGCGTATGAGGCGGCGCGAGCACGCCGATTCTCCGAACGCGCCTGCTCGAGTTCGGTATAGATTCTCTGGATGAAACGCTGGCCGTGACGCTCCAGCGACTTCTCAATGCGCGTGATGTCGATCAGGTCACTGCCGATGCCAATGATCATCGCGCGGCGGAGCCGATGCTTTCCGTAGGATGGGACGACTGCTCACGGCGGCTTGCGCGCTCGGCCAGCCGCTTGCGCCTTTGCGCACGGAAGACCTTCATGCCCCAGCGGGTGATACCGTAGAACACGAGACCGAACACCAGCCCGAGCGGCACCGCGCCGATCAGCATCGGCTCGAGCACCGGATGCCATAGTTTCGCGAAGGAAAGCGTGTGCAGCATCTCGCCCAGATGCGCCGGTGGACCATGTGTCGGCAGGCGATCATGCAGGATGAGTTTGCCGGTTTCCCAGGACGCACCCCAGAGCAGCGGAAAGGTCAGCGGATTGCCGAAGAAAACGGCACCGAGCGCCGCCGCCACCAGATTGCCGGCGATCACCCAACACAGAACGGCGGCAATGATGAAATGGAAGCCCACGGGAAAGAACGAAGCGAAGACACCAGCCGCGACCCCGGCCGCCACCGCGTGCGGCGTGGCCTTCAGCCTCAGGATGCGCTTGGAGAAATACTGCAGTGAACGCGAAAACGAACGGCGCGGCCATAGATATGTGCGCACCCGCTCGAGAAGGCCATCAGGCTTGCGGCGACGAAAAAGCACTCTTTCCTATTCCCAATAACCAACAACTCGTGTGCCGGCTGCTGCCAGCCGGGCTTCGATCGCCACATCTTGCGCCTTGCGGTCGCCGAAAGGCAATCGCGACTTTGATATAGCCATCCGCAATCCCGACAACAACCGAAGGCCACCTGCACAACGGCCGCACCGCCATAATTTTTGGTAAGGTTCATCTCTCCAACACCGGACAATCACGGCGAATTTGAGAAAAAGCGTCGGCTTATTGTCGCAGCCGAGTGCTTGCGAAACTACCGAAGGTACTGGCTGACTTCGACCAGGTTGCCATCCGGATCGCGGAAATAGACCGACATCATCGGGCCCCGCGCTCCGATCCGTTCGACCGGCCCAAGCTCCACCACCACACCTCTGGCCTCGAGGCTGGCGAGGAATTCGCTGAGCGGCCGATCGGTGACCAGGCAGAAATCGCCGGATCCAGGCGTCGGCAGCTTCGCCTTGGGCTCGAAGGTGCGGCCGGCCTCGTGGATATTGATTTTCTGACAGCCAAAAGCCAGCGCCGTCGGCCGGCCCGGCGTATCAACGCGCTCAAAGCCCAGCACGCGCTGGTAGAAGGCACACGTCGCTTCGAGCGACGCCACCGTCAGCACGAAATGATCGATGCCGACGATCATTCGACCTCCCAGTCAGATGTTGCGGCTGCCGGGCTTGATTGCCGGTATGGCGGCAAGCTCCGGCGGCAGTCGGTCCGGCGGATAGGCCGGAACTTCATACTCGGCAAGCGCGATCAGCGGCACCCCGACATGGGTCTTGCCGGCCGAACGGTCGATGATGCAGGCGGCGGCCACCACCTCGGTGCCAAGTTCGCGCAGGCAATCGATGGTTTCGCGGATCGACAGGCCGGTGGTGACGATATCCTCGACTATGACGACACGGGCACCGCTCGCGATCTCGAAGCGCCGCAGGCGGAACTCGCCCCCTTCCCGCTCGACCCAGATCGCCGGCACGCCGAGATGGCGTGAGGTCTCGTAAGCCGGGATCAGGCCGCCGATCGCCGGACCCACGACATAGTCGATCTTGCCTGGCACCGCGGCGCGGATCTTCTCGGCCAGCGCCTTGCACAAGCGCTCGGTCTTGTCGGCGTGCATGAACACGCGCGCTTTCTGCAGGAAGACCGGACTGCGCAGGCCAGACGTCAGGATGAAATGCCCCTCCAGAACAGCGCCCGCCTCGCGGAAAATGCCCAGCACTTCATCGGTATTCATCTGCGCCTATCCCCTCATAGATCAGCCGCGTCAGCCATTCACGCGCCGTGCATCGCTGACGCTCGAATTGTCCTTGAGCTGCGACAGCAGCCGGTTGAGATGCTTCAGATCCCAGACTTCGAGATCGATCAGCATTTCGGTGAAATCGGGCGCAGTGCGAACCATCGACAGCGTATGGATGTTGGCGTCATTGGAGGCGACGACCTGGGCGATGTCGGCAAGAGACCCTGGCGCATTGATGGCTGTGACCGAGACACGCGCGGGAAAGCGCTCCTTGGTGCGTTCGTCGATGTCCCAGCGCACGTCGATCCAGCGCTCCGGCTGGTCGTCGAAGGCCTGCAGGGCCGGCGACTGGATCGGATAAATGGTGATGCCGGTGCCCGGCTGGACGATACCGACGATACGATCCCCAGGCACCGCCCCTTCCGGCGCGAACCGAACCGGCAGGTCGCCGCGCACGCCGCGGATCGGCACGGCGCCATCGCGCGGCTGGTCCTTGTCCTTGCGCGCGGCGCGGCCGGGAATCTGGAACAGCATGCCGGCGGCATTGCGGATCTTCGACCAGCCTTCCTCGCGCTGCTTGGGCGCCGCCGGCGTGACGCGCTCGTCCTTGTAGTCGGGGAAGACCGCCTTCATCACATCCGTCGAGGCCAGTTCACCACGACCGACAGACGCCAGCACATCCTCGATGTCCTTGCGCGCCAGCCGGTGCAGCACCGGCTTCAGGCTTTCCTTGGTGAAACTCTTGCCGGCCCGTTCGAAGGCGCGCTCCAGAATGCGCGCGCCGAGCCCGGAATACTGTTTGCGGATGGCATTCTTGGTGGCGCGGCGGATGGCGGCGCGCGCCTTGCCGGTGACGACGACCGATTCCCACGCCGCCGGCGGCACCTGCGCCTTGGAGCGGATGATCTCGACCTCGTCGCCATTCTTCAGCTCCGTCATCAGCGGCATGATGCGGCCGTTAACCTTGGCGCCGACGCAGGTGTCGCCGACGTCCGTATGCACCGCATAGGCGAAGTCGATGGGTGTGGCGCCACGCGGCAGCGCGATCAGCATGCCTTTCGGCGTGAAGCAGAATACCTGGTCCTGGAACAGCTCGAGCTTGGTGTTTTCGAGAAAATCCTCGGGGTTGTCGCCTTCGGCGAGTTGTTCGATGGTGCGGCGCAACCAGGCGTAGGCGTTCGTTTCTTTCGAGATCGCATGGCCGGCCCCGTTCGTCTTGCCGCCGGTATCCTTGTAGATCGAATGGGCGGCGACGCCGTATTCGGCGATCTTGTTCATCTCGCGCGTGCGGATCTGCAGCTCGACGCGCTGGCGCGAGGGGCCGACGATGGTGGTGTGGATCGAACGGTAGTCGTTCTGCTTCGGTGTCGAGATGTAGTCCTTGAAGCGGCCAGGCACCATCGACCATGTGGTGTGGATGGCGCCGAGAGCGCGATAGCAGTCCTCGACCGTATCGACGACGACACGGAAGCCGAAAATGTCGGACAGCTGCTCGAAGGACAGGGCCTTGGCCTCCATCTTGCGGAATACCGACCAAGGCTTCTTCTGGCGGCTTTTGACGCCGGCTTTGATCGCGTGTTTTTCGAACAGACCCGAAAGCGCCTTCTCGATCTCGGACAGCACATCCCTGTTGCGCTCGAAGATTTCGGCCAGCCGGGCGGTGACGGCGCGATAGGCTTCCGGATTGATATAGCGGAAGGCGATCTCCTCCAGCTCTTCACGCATGCCTTGCATGCCCATGCGGCCGGCAAGCGGCGCATAGATCTCCATCGTCTCCTCGGCAATGCGCAGGCGCTTGGCCTCCGGCATATGGTCGAGAGTGCGCATGTTATGCAGACGGTCGGCGAGCTTGACCAGAAGCACGCGGACATCTTCCGAAATCGCCAGCAGAAGCTTGCGCAGGTTTTCCGCTTGCTCCGCCTTCTTCGACACGAGGTCGAGCTTCTTCAGCTTGGTCAGGCCCTCGACCAGCTTGCCCATTTCGGGGCCGAACAGCTCGTCGATCTCGGCCCGCGTCGCCGTGGTGTCCTCGATGGTATCGTGCAGCAGGGCGACCGCGATCGTCGCCTCGTCCATGTGCATTTCGGTGAGGATGGCGGCGACTTCGAGCGGATGCGAAAAATAGGGGTCGCCCGAAGCACGCTTCTGGTGGCCATGCTTTTGCATGGCATAGACATAGGCCTTGTTCAGCAATGCCTCGTTGACGTCAGGCTTGTAGCGCTGCACGCGCTCGACAAGCTCATACTGACGCATCATGGGCACAATCTCTCGGCGATGAAATGAATCATGCGCCGCACTGATGTACGGCGCATGTCATAGATAGCCACGAAACTGACGAGACGGAAGTGCCGGACGATTGTTCCAGCCGCTTCTGGAGAACTCTCTTAGTAGTCGTCGCTCTTTTCCGGCGGTACCAGACCTTCGATGCCGGCCAGCAGGTCTTCCTCGGTCATGCGATCGAAGGTGACGTTGTCCTCGGCGTCATCGGTCTCGGCAGTTGCAACAGCGCTGCCGGTCTGATCGGCGATTGCCTCGCCGTCGGCTTCGGGTTCGTCGACCTCGACATGCTTCTGCAGCGAATGGATCAGGTCTTCCTTGAGATCGTCGGGCGACAGCGTCTCGTCGGCGATCTCGCGCAGCGCGATGACCGGGTTCTTGTCGTTGTCGCGAGGAACGGTGATCTGCGCGCCCTGGCTGATCTGACGAGCGCGGTGGCCAGCAAGGAGCACCAGCTCGAAGCGGTTGTCGACCTTGTCGATGCAGTCTTCAACGGTTACGCGGGCCATGGATTGCCCCTTTCATGCCTGGATTTGATGGAAAACAGACGCGGTCCATAACCTGAACGCCGCCAAAATACAAGCATCATGGCATTGGCGGGACTATTGGGCGCTCAATCCTGTGTCCAGACACCGAATTTGGCGAAACCGGGCCGCTTCCATGTCCGGCTTCGCGATCACAATTGCTTGCAGTACGGCGACACACCCTTGGATTGCCACCAAACTGGCGTTATTTCGGATGGTCAAGGTCAGCCGGTTTATTATGAGCCTGACCGACCGTCGCTACCGCATTTCGTTTAGACGGCCGCATTTTCGAAAAGGAATATTTTCCATGTTCGACCCCCGTGAAAAGATCGCCCTGTTCATCGACGGCGCCAATCTCTACGCCACATCGCGGGCGCTCGGCTTCGACATCGACTATCGCAAGCTGCTGTCGAGTTTCCAGAAGCGCGGCTACCTGCTGCGCGCCTATTATTACACCGCGCTGGTCGAGGATCAGGAATACTCATCAATCCGCCCCCTGATCGACTGGCTCGACTACAACGGCTTCAAGGTGGTGACCAAGCCGGCCAAGGAATTCACCGACTCCACCGGCCGCCGCAAGATCAAGGGCAATATGGACATTGAGCTCACCGTCGATGCGCTGGAACTTGCCGACGTGGTCGACCACTATGTCATCTTCTCCGGCGACGGCGACTTCCGCACGCTGGTCGAGGCGCTGCAGCGGCGTGGCCGCAAGGTGTCGATCGTCTCGACCATGGCCTCGCAACCGCCGATGATCTCTGATGATCTGCGCCGCCAAGCCGACCACTTCATCGACCTGACGACGCTGAAGAACGAAGTTGGCCGCGATCCCTCCGAACGGCCTGTAAGGCGGCCCGAACCGGCTGAAGTCGAAGAGGAAGACTATTGAGGCCGGTCGACTTGACCGCCCCTCCCATTTCCGAACCGAACCGCGACTGCCCGCTCTGCCCGCGGCTGCATGACTTCATTGCCGAATGGCGGCAGCTCGAACCGTCCTGGTTCAACGCGCCGGTGCCGACCTTCCTGCCGCCGGAAGGCGAGGATACCGTTCAACTTCTGATCGTCGGGCTGGCGCCCGGCCTGCGCGGTGCTAACAGAACCGGACGCCCCTTCACCGGCGACTATGCCGGCGACCTGCTCTATTCGACGCTGATCGCGCACGGTTTCGCTCGCGGCGAATTCAAGGCGAGGCCCGATGACGGGCTGGCGCTTGTCGGCACCGCGATCACCAATGCGGTACGCTGCGTGCCACCGGAGAACAAGCCGGTCGGCGCCGAGATCGCCACCTGCAGGACGTTCCTGGTGCCGACGATCGCTCGCTTTCCCAACCTGCGGGCTGTTCTGGCACTGGGTTCGATCGCGCACCAGTCGACGGTGCGCGCGCTGGGCGGGCGTGTCGCCGCCTATCCTTTCAAGCATGGCGGGCAGCTGACGGCCGGCGGCGTTGCGCTGTTTTCGAGCTATCATTGCTCGCGTTACAACACCAATACGGGCGTGCTGACCGAAGACATGTTTGTCAGGGTCTTCAGCGAGATCGAGGCATTCCTGAAGAATTGAGACCACCGCATCCCCGACATCGGCTCACACCGGCAGCAAGGCGTCCGGTTTCACGTCGCCGATCGAGCCATAGGTATGTGTCTCCTTCACTGCTTCGACCGATCCGGATCGGATCCGTCTCGCCCGGCACGGCTCAATGCGCCGCCGCAAGCAGCGCCGCCAACTTCTCCTGCCCGCCTTGAAGAACGTTCAGGTCAACGTCACCCTCAATGCCATCCACCCGCCCCCTGTTGTGATACTGCCAATAGACCCAGTCGTCACGATCCGGCTTCACAAGCAGCGAGCGAAGCCAGAGCGGGCGAGCGGCGATCTGCCCGGCATAGGCGGCCTCGGCCTCATCCGTGAGATAAACGATCGCTGGCTTGCCGAACGCCGCCTCGACAGGTTCGAGGAAGGCCTGGAGTTCGGCATTCAACTGTCCGGCCGACGGACGCTGCGGACAGTTGCCGCCGAACTCGATGTCGACGACCGGCGGCAGCATGGGCTGATCGTGCGGCACGACCGAGATGAAATTCTTCGCCTGGTCGGCGCCGGGCCGGCAGAAGGTGAAGAAGTGATAGGCACCCACGGCAAGCCCGGCGGCGCGGGCCTCCCGCAGATTGGCGGCAAAGGCTTGGTCGACATGATCGCCGCCCTCGGTCGCCTTGATAATGGCGAAGGCGACATCATCGGCGGCAACACGCCGCCAGTCGATCTGGCCTTGATGATGGGAAACGTCGATTCCTCTGACCGGATATCTGCCGCGATCCGGGGAGAACGCCCTGAAATAGAAATAGCCGCTCGCGGCGACCAGGCACACCAAAACCAGGCTGGCCAAACTCAGCAGGACAATCCGGCTCTTCAAGCGAATAGCCCCAGCTAACCTCGTTCCTTCAACAGCCTGCCCTTCTCACGCGACCAGTCGCGCTGCTTTTCGGTCTCGCGCTTGTCGTGCAGCTTCTTGCCGCGGCCGACGGCGAGCAAGAGCTTGGCGCGGCCCTGATCGTTGAAATAGATCTTCAGCGGCACCAGGGTCATGCCTTCGCGGTCGACGCTCTGCGAGAGTTTCGCCATCTCGCGCTTGTTGAGCAGGAGCTTGCGGCGGCGGCGCGGCTCGTGGTTGAAGCGATTGGCCTGCAGGTACTCCGGCAGATAGGAATTGATCAGCCAGATCTCGCCGCCCTCGACCGAAGCGTAACTTTCCTGGATGTTGGCCTGGCCTTGGCGCAGCGACTTGACCTCGGTGCCGGTCAGCACCAGGCCGGCCTCGATCGTATCGAGCACCTCATAGGAAAACCGCGCCTTGCGGTTTTCGGCAACAGTCTTGTTGTTGGGGTCGGCTTTTCTGACTTGATTCATAATGCGGAGAGGTGGCGCCTCATTCCTAATTAATCAAGCCGGCGTGCTTCATGGCCGCATCGATCTTCTCGGCCGTGGACGGCTCGACCGTCACCAGCGGCGAACGCAGCACATTCTCGACCTTGCCCAGCTTCGACAGCGCGTATTTCGCGCCGGAAACGCCGGGTTCAATGAAGATCGCCTTGTGCAGCGGCAAGAGACGATCCTGCAGTTCGAGCGCCTTCACACTGTCGCCTGACAGCGTTGCCTCCTGAAATTCGGCGCACAGCCGCGGCGCGACATTCGAGGTCACCGAGATGCAGCCGACACCGCCATGCGCGTTGAAGCCGAGGGCCGAAGCATCCTCGCCGGAAAGCTGGATGAAATCCTTGCCGCAGGTCAAACGCTGCTCGGACACGCGCTCGACCTTGCCGGTCGCATCCTTGACGCCGACGATGTTCTTGAAGTCGTGCACCAGCCGGCCCATCGTCTCCGGCGTCATGTCGATTACCGAGCGCGGCGGGATGTTGTAGATGATGATCGGCAGCTTGGTTGCCCTGGCGACGGCGGCGAAATGCTCGTAGAGGCCGCGCTGCGTCGGCTTGTTGTAGTAGGGTGTGACGACCAGGGCGGCGTCGGCGCCGGCCTTTTCGGCATATTGGGCGAGCCCAACCGCTTCCTCGGTGTTGTTGGAGCCAGCGCCGGCAACCACCGGCGCGCGGCCCTTGGCCGCCTCGATGCAGACCTTCACGACATGGCGATGCTCGTCATGCGACAGCGTCGGCGACTCGCCGGTAGTGCCAACGGGAACCAGGCCCCTGGTGCCCTCATCGAGCTGCCAGGCAACGAACGCGCGAAAGGCTTTCTCGTCGAAACGCCCGCTCTTTTCGAACGGTGTCACGAGCGCGGTAAGCGAGCCTCTCAGCATGTCGTCCAACTCCTTGGGACTGTTGTCTATGCATGTCGTTGTCCCAAAACCGGTATTCCACTTTCGGGCGACATGCGTCGGTGTTTTGTCGTGCGCGCCTTCTAACCGAAAGCGAAGCCGCGCACCATAGTCTCGACATGGTTGCGCGGCAAGCATTGCCATGGTGCCAGCAAGCGCAATTCGAACAGCCTTGATAACCTTTTGTTTACGGGCTCTTCACGACCTAAGTTTAGGCTTCGAGACATCTCGGCCTGCTGTTACAATGCCAGGATTAGGAAAGACGTAAGACCATGCCGGCCAATCGGCCTCACCTCTTCGCGCTGCTTGGCGCCATCGCCGTGCTGGTGCCCGGCGTGGCGATCAGCGGCAGCGTCGATGTGCGGGTCACTTCGGCGATCCCCATGCCAAGCCCGCAAGGCAAGACGCAACAGGATTCCTCCCCCAGCGTCGCCATGTTGAAGAACGGGCTGGACGCACTGGCGGCAGGCGATATTTCCGGCGCTCGCGGTGTGCGTGACGCGCTTCCCACGCAATCGCTCGACCAGCACATCCTGGCCTGGGCGATCGCGCTTTACGGCGGCGACAAGGTTCCGAGCGGCGATATCGCCGCGGCCGCGAAAATGCTGCCCAACTGGCCAGGTACCGTCGCCTTGCGCAAGAATAGCGAGCGCGCGCTCTACCGCGAGAACCCCGCTCCCAACATCGTCATTGCGGCGTTCGATGGCAGCCAGCCGCAGACATTCGAAGGCGTGATGGTTCTCGCCCGCGCCTATGTGGCAACGGGCAACGCCAAGGCTGCGCGCTCGGTGCTGTCGCCGTTCTGGCGCACCGCGATCCTTGAGGCCAAGGACGAGACGGCGCTGATCAAGAAATTCGGCGGTCTGATCCCTGCCGCCGATCATCGTTTTCGCATGGAGCGCATGTTCTATGCCGACCGGGTGAATTCCGCCCTGGGTATCGCCGGCCCCGCTGGCGCCCGGCAGCTTGCCGACGCCTGGGCGGCGGCCGACAGAGGCGACAAGAATGCGCTGAAACTGCTGAACGCAGTGCCGGCGGCGCAGCGTTCGGCCGGCTATTTCTTCGCGCAGGCTGAATATTTGCGCAAGCAGGAGGATTTTGCCGGCGCAGCCGCCGTTGTGATGAAGGCGCCGACGGACCGCGAGGCTCTTGTTGACCCGGACGCCTGGTGGGTCGAGCGCCGGGTGCTGTCGCGCGAACTGGTCGACCAAGGCGACATGAAGACGGCTTACCGGATCGTCACCACGCATGCCGCCGAAAGTGCCGCCAATGCCGCGGAAGCCGAATTCCATGCCGGCTGGTACGCGCTACGCGGCCTGAACGATCCCAAGCTTGCCGCAACGCATTTCGCGCGCATCGCCGATCTTGCGCAAGGGCCGATGACACTGTCGCGCGCCTATTACTGGCTCGGCCGCGCGGCGGAAGTGGGCGGGCCCGGCAATGCCAAGGATTATTTCGGGCGTGCGGCTGCGTATGGCACCACTTTTTACGGCCAGCTGGCCGCTGAACGGGTCGGCCGGCAGGCGCTCGACATAGTCTATCCCCAACCAAGCGCTGCCGACCGGCAGAACTTTGCCGGCCGCGAGGCCGTCAGCGCCATCAAACGGCTGCAGGAGGCGGGCTATGACCGCTATGCCGAAACGCTCTATCGCGACCTCGCCGGGCAGCTGACGAGCCCCGGCGAACTGGCGCTGCTCGCCGTCCTCGCGGAGAAGCAGGGCAACCATTTCATGGCCCTGAAGGTCGGCAAGATCGCCGGCGCGCGCGGCATCGATGTCGGCGCCCTGTCGCATCCCCTCGGCGTCATCCCTGATTCGGCCAACATTTCCGGCTCCGGCAAGGCGCTGGCCTATGCGATCGCCCGGCAAGAGAGCGAATTCAACGTCGGCGCCGTATCGAGTGCCGGCGCGCGCGGGCTGCTGCAGCTGATGCCGGGAACCGCCAAACAATTGGCGAAGAAGGCCGGATTGCAGTTCTCGCAGGCACGGCTGACCACCGATGCCGGCTACAATGCGACGCTTGGCTCGGCCTTTCTGGGCGAGCAGCTCGATCGTTTCAACGGTTCCTATGTGCTGACTTTCGCCGGCTACAATGCCGGCCCCAACAGGGCCAGCCAATGGATGGCGAAGTACGGTGATCCGCGCGGCAGGGACATCGATGCGGTAGTGGACTGGATCGAGCGAATTCCCTACACGGAAACAAGAAGTTACGTGCAGCGCGTGATGGAGAACTACGAAGTCTACAAGATGCGTATTTCCGGCAAATACGATATTGTCGGCGACCTCGTGAACGGACGAAGCTGACCGACACCAAGAATAAGAGTTTTGCTGACGATCTTCCCTGATGACCGGTAGCCAGGTCTCCCGTTTGACCGCATCCACCCTCCCCTGTAGCAATCGGAACTAATCTTGCTGCAGGAAAGTGCGTGCCCAGATGTCGAATCTCAAAGGCTTCTCCGACTTCTTCTACGCCGCGTCTGATGGGCTGAGACTTCATGCCCGCGTCTATGGCGAAGCGAATTCCGGACACTGGCCGGTCGTCTGCCTTCCTGGCCTGACCCGCAACGCCCGGGATTTTCACGAGTTGGCGCTGCGCCTTTCGGCGCGATCCAATCCGCCCAGGGTGATCGCCTTCGACTATCGCGGACGCGGGCAGTCAGCCTACGATCCCGACGTCAGTCACTATCATGTCGGCGTCGAGGCCGGCGACATTCTTGGCGGGCTGGCGGCACTCGGCATCGAGGCGGCGGCCTTCATCGGCACTTCGCGCGGCGGACTGATCATCCATGTGCTCGGCGCAGCGCGGCCGGGCGTGCTGAAAGCCATTGTTCTCAACGACATCGGGCCGGTGATCGAGCCCGCCGGCCTGGCCCACATCCAGTCCTACCTCGAACGCGCGCCGAAGCCGAAAACTTTCACGGAGGCCATGGAGGCCCAGCGCAGCGTTCACGGCAAGGATTTCCCCATTCTCACCGACGCCGACTGGACGCGGATGGTGAGGGCGCTCTACCGGGCGACGGATCAAGGCCTGTTGCCGGATTTCGACCCGAAGCTCGTCGACACGGTTGCCGGTCTCGACCTGTCGCAGCCACTGCCGGCCCTGTGGCCGCAATTCGACGCGTTGGCGGCCATTCCCTTGCTCGCCATACGCGGTGCCAACTCGAGGTTGCTCTCCGCGGATGCGCTGCAACAGATGCAAGAGCGCCATCCGGCGATGGAAACGATTACGGTCGAGGGCCAGGGGCACGCCCCTTTCCTTGAAACCGGCAGCCTGCCCGACGCTATAGCGGCGTTTCTCTATCGCGCGGAAAGACAGGGGGCCTGATGCAAAAAAAGCCCGGGATCAATCCTGGTCCTAGTCACCTGAATCTGAAGTTCGGTTCATTGTCTTCTGGCAGAAGCGCTTGACCGACGCGAGGATTTGGTCG
>NZ_VFVA01000036.1:0-53829 GCF_006442155.1 Mesorhizobium sp. B2-4-14
ATGTCGCCTCAGGGGCCGGCGCTCCGGAAAAACCCGCAGGCCGGCAGATCAGCTGGCTCCTGGCTCAACATTACAAATCATCGACCGCGTCAGGAACCGCTTCTCCCGCCCGTTGTCGAGCGAGAACATTCCGCCGCGACCGGGCACGACGTCGATGATGAGATCGGTGTGTTTCCATGCCTGATACTGTGAGGCGCTGATATAGACCGGCGTGTCGCCGATTTCGCCCAGCCTGACATCATTGTCGCCGATGATGAAATCGCCGCGCGGATAGCACATCGGCGAAGACCCGTCACAGCAGCCGCCGGACTGGTGAAACAGCACCGGGCCGTGATCGGCGATGATCTCGGCAAGCAGCGCCTCGGCCTCCGGCGTGGCGGACACTTTGCCCAGCGACATCTTGTCCACGATCTCGTCCCTGATGTTTGGCGAGAGGGCGCGGCAAGCCGCGCCCTCTGTTCAGTGTATCTCGGAGGCTATCAGAAGAAGCCGAGCTTCTTCGGGCTGTAGCTGACCAGCATGTTCTTGGTCTGCTGATAGTGGTCGAGCATCATCTTGTGCGTCTCGCGGCCGATGCCGGACTGCTTGTAGCCACCGAACGCAGCGTGCGCCGGATAGGCGTGGTAGCAATTGGTCCAGACGCGGCCCGCCTGGATCGCCCGGCCGAAGCGGTAGGCCCGGTTGCCGTCGCGCGTCCAGATGCCGGCGCCGAGGCCGTAGAGCGTGTCGTTGGCGATCGACAGCGCGTTATCGTCGTCCTTGAAGGTCGTCACCGAGACCACCGGCCCAAAGATCTCCTCCTGGAAGATGCGCATCTTGTTGTGGCCCTTGAACACGGTAGGCTTGACGTAATAGCCGCCCGCCAGATCGCCAGGCAGGACATTGCGCGCGCCGCCTGCCAGCACCTCGGCGCCTTCCTGGCGGCCGATGTCGATGTAGGACAGGATCTTTTCCAACTGCTCGGACGAGGCCTGCGCCCCTATCATCGTGGCCGGGTCGAGCGGATCGCCCTGCACGATCGCCTCGACGCGCTTGAGAGCACGCTCCATGAACCTGTCATAGATCGATTCATGGATGAGGGCGCGGCTCGGGCAGGTACAGACCTCGCCCTGGTTCAGCGCGAACATGACGAAGCCCTCGATCGCCTTGTCGAAGAAATCGTCGTCCTCGGCGACGACATCCTTGAAGAAGATGTTGGGCGACTTCCCGCCCAGTTCGAGCGTGACGGGAATGAGGTTCTGGCTGGCATACTGCATGATAAGCCTGCCCGTCGTGGTCTCGCCGGTAAACGCGATCTTGGCAATACGCGGCGAGGACGCGAGCGGCTTGCCGGCCTCGAGGCCGAAGCCGTTGACGATGTTGAGCACGCCCGCCGGCAGCAGGTCGCCGACAAGATCGGCCCAGAGCAAGATGGCGGCTGGCGTCTGCTCGGCAGGCTTCAGCACGACGCAATTGCCGGCCGCAAGCGCGGGGGCAAGCTTCCAGCATGCCATCAGCAGCGGAAAGTTCCACGGGATGATCTGACCAACCACGCCGAGCGGCTCATGGAAGTGGTAGGCAACGGTGTCGTCGTCGATCTGGGAAAGGCTGCCTTCCTGGCCGCGCAGGGCGCCGGCGAAATAGCGGAAATGGTCAATGGCAAGCGGCAGGTCGGCCGCGGTGGTTTCGCGGATCGGCTTGCCGTTATCCCAAGTTTCGGCGCACGCCAGCAGATCGAGGTTCTCCTCCATGCGATCGGCGATGCGGTTGAGGATGAGCGACCGCTCGGCCACGCTGGTGCGCGCCCAGGCGTCCTTGGCCGCGTGCGCCGCGTCGAGGGCGGCCTCAATGTCCTGAGCGTCCGAGCGCGCGACTTCGCATAGCAACTGACCATTTACCGGCGAGAAGTTTTCGAAATAGTGGCCGGAGCGTGGCTCGACCCATTTGCCGCCAATAAAATTGCCATAGCGCCTGTTGAAGGGCGCCTTGACCGAGCGTGAGAATTCAACCTTGTTCACATCTTCCTCCCAAAGCAGACGCCGCGGGATGCGGCGCGTGGAGGACATATGCTTGTGTGTGGGCTGATTGTCAGGCCGCTGAAACCTGGTCTTGCGTGCGAGTGTCGCAGAACTGAGACAGTTGTGTCGGCAAGCTCAGTGCGCGCGCCTCAATTCGAAGCGCTTCAGCTTGCGATGCAGTGTCGCGCGGCTAATTCCGAGCGCCTCGGCGGCTGCTGAAATGTTGCCCGAGGTATGAGCGAGGGCTCTCTGAAGAGCAGCGCGCTCGGCCCGGTCGAGGCTGCCTTCCATTCCTTCGGCGCCACTCAACACGTCCATTGCGGCCAAGCTTCGTGCCAGCGATTCCTGGGAAATGCCCAATGCGATCCGCGCCGAGCGCGTCGCTCCCACAACGAGATCGTCGGAATCGATCGCGATCAACCCGCCCAGCCCACTATTCGCTTCCGGAAGGAGAAGCACGCGAGCCCGCGGGAATGCTCGACGGAAGTTCTCAGCCTCGATGCGCCGCGCGGCGTCCGCGACGGCGATCGAGATCAGGTTCGTGAATGCCTCGGTGAGATCGGCGCGACAGGACGAAATGTCGAGCGCCGCTGCCAAATTGCCTTCGTGATCGTAGACCGGTGCTGTCGTGCAGCTCAGTAACGTGTTGCGCGCATAGAAATGCTGATCGCGATGGATCGTCAGCGCACGACGCTCGGCTAGGCAGGTTCCGATGCCATTGGTGCCTTCGCTCTCCTCGCTCCAGATCGAGCCTAGCCAAAGCCCCCAACTCTTGAAGGTCTCATCGTCGCAATCAGCGCCGCGGCGATCCACCGGCACCCCATCGCGGTCGGCCAGCAGCACGCAGCAGCCAACCCCGCCCACCGCAAGATAGAGCCTGTCGAGGCTGGACTGCGCCGCCATCTGCAGCGGTTCGACGTTCTGCTTGGCCTTTCTGAACTCGGCATCCGTCAGACGCTTGGGCGATTTGCGCTCGCCCGGATCGAGCCGATGCAGCTTCGATGATCGCTGCCACGATGCGACCAATGCCGATTTCGCCGCCGCGTCGGAATTGACTGCTGTCTGGACGCGGTCTTCATGATGGCCGGCTGATTGCCCGTTCACGCCGTTCTCCCGCCTTCGCAACTTTCCCTTTTGCCTGTCCGGTTGGCCTTGCTCACGATATGCCTTGAGTGTTTCCCAAGTCCGCCATCGACCTGTCAATTCGTCGAAGGGACTAGTTTGTACCATACGGCATCCAGGCGGAATTTGATCCGGCGCAAATCATTGCTGGCTGCACGGGGACAAGTTGTCGGCGCGATCTCGACTAGATTTGACTGTACGATGCCGTGCAGAACCATGCGGAGTAGTGCGGGAGGAGTTTTGAAAACGGCCCACGAAAAACTCAATTAAATCAAAAGTTTGAACACGTCCTCCGGGCCCACCATTATCGTTATTTATCAATGGCTTACGGGATAGTTCGCCAAAGTCGATTCAAGAAGCCGGTCCGCCACTCGCCGATCGCCTTTATCTTCTAGCGAATGGCGGCTTTGCGCGCCTCATATCGCCCGTTGCGGTAAGCTCTGGTGTTTCCTAAAAAAGACCATTGCTAATTGCTTCGGGGAGGCCAACCCTGGTCGGTTCGCTTCATTAGGCTGCGCGGCTGAAGCGATTGATCCTGAAATCGTCGATCGGTATCTCGCAACGGTCGGTCACGATCAGTTGGGCCATGGCGTCACCAACGCCGGGGCCGAGCTGGAAGCCGTGTCCGCTGAAGCCGAAAGCGTGAAACAACCCTGGCGTCGTTGCCGAGCGTCCCATGACCGGCAGCATGTCCCGCACATAGCCTTCGCATCCGGACCAGGTGCGGATGACTGCAACCCGCGTGATTGCCGGCAGCAGCCGCGCGACAGCACGCAACTGCACCGGAAGTCGCATCGGATCGGCGGCCGCATGGCCAGGATCGAGGTCCACCGGCACCCTTTCGGCCGCGCCGCCGAAGACGATGTTGCCCCGCTCGACCT
Organism: Mesorhizobium sp. B2-4-14; assembly: GCF_006442155.1. Classification (NCBI taxonomy): domain Bacteria; kingdom Pseudomonadati; phylum Pseudomonadota; class Alphaproteobacteria; order Hyphomicrobiales; family Phyllobacteriaceae; genus Mesorhizobium; species Mesorhizobium sp. B2-4-14. Next base: position 4,001 of record NZ_VFVA01000036.1, read on the forward strand.
GGCGCAGATAGGCGCCATGGTCCTTGTCGCGCGTCCAGATGCCCACCACCGGCAAGATCCGATGCGGCAGCGGCTCGGTCACGCCCATCTGCGGGCCACGGGCGTCGAGCGGCACCTCCTCACCGAACTGCGCGGCGATGCGCGCGCCCCATGCGCCGGCGGTATTGAGCAGGCATTCGGCGTCGAATGTGCCCTTTCCAGTGGCGACAAGGAAGCCGGAATCCGTATGCTTGATCGTCTGGACTTCAGCTCCCTCAACAATTTCCGCGCCCAGCTTGCGCGCGGCTTCGGCGAAGGCCGGCGCGATCAGCCGCGGATTGCCGCTGCCGTCGCGGGGCGAGAACGAGGCCGCGATCGCGTCGGGACCGAGGCCGGGAAATCGGGCGCGAATCTCACTCTGTCCAAGTTCTTCCAGTTCAAGCCCCCAGGGCCGCGCGGCTTGAGCATAGGCGCGCATGTCGGCGAGACCGCCTTCATCGAAGATCAGCCGGACATGGCCGGTGGCGCGGAATTCCACGTCGCGGCCGAGCATTTTCTCGGCCTCGCCCCACAGACTGAGCGAGCGGTGGGCCAGCGGAAGCTGGGACAGATGGCGCCCGGTGCGCCGGATATTGCCGAAGGAAGCGACGGTTGCCCCCGTGCCGATCCGATTGCGCTCGATCAACGTCACGCGCGCGCCGCGCCCGGCAAGAAAATAGGCCGAAGCCGTCCCCATCAATCCGCCGCCTAGCACGATCACATCCATAGTCGTTTCTCAGAGCATGATTCCGAAAGTGGGAACCGGTTTCGGAAAAGATCTGCTCCAACGAAGAGCTAAATCAGGATGACGATTCAGCCAAACTTCATCCTGATTTAGCCCAGAGCGGATATCCTTGAACATGCCGATCTTGTCCGCCCGGCGGCATTGCGTCAAAGATGGGTTTGGACAAGAGCCATAAGTTTTACCTATGGAGTGGCAATGCGGGCGCGGCAGCTCGAAGTGTTTATCTCAGTCATGCGGGCGGGCACCGTGACCGCTGCGGCGCGGATGCTGAACATCTCCCAGCCTGCGCTCAGCCAAATCTTGCTCCACACTGAGGACGAGCTCGGCTTCACGCTGTTCGAGCGCGTCAAGGGCCGGCTGCGGCCGACCCCGGAGGCGCTCGAGATATTCGCCGATGCCGAAAGGCTGTCGGCGGGACTGGAGGGTTTGCGCCGCAAGACCACCGACCTGCGTCTCGGTCGGACCGGCTTGGTGAGGGTCGCGGCCTCGCCGCCGCCGGCGATGGCGATATTGCCGCGCGCATTTACCAAATTCCGGGCGCAGCATCCCGATATTCTGCTGCGCTCCCATATGGCGCCGATCGCCGCGATCGTCGACATGCTGCGCGCCGGCGATGCCAGCCTCGGCGTGGCCATGGACGACCGCCTGCCTCCCGACATCGAGGCCGAAGTGATCGGAAGCGTAGGCTTCGCTTGCCTGCTGCCCGCCGGGCATGCGTTGACCAGGAAAACCGAGCTGATACTCGCTGATCTCGTCGGAGAGGAGTTGATATCCTATCGCGGAAATACCCGTCCCGCTGACGAACTGGCCCACGCCGGCCGCGCGCAGGGCGTCACGCTCTCGCCATCGCTCGAGATCGACGTCTCCATTTCCGCGGTCGGCTTCGTCCAGGCCGGTCTCGGCATCGCCTTGGTCGACGCGCTGCTGCCATGGCACCAGTTTGCCGGGCTTGCCGTCAGGCCGCTGGTCGAAGGGCCGGAATTTCCGATCGCGTTGCTCACCTCGCGCACACGGGGGCTGTCGCGGGCCGACGAGATGATGCGCGACGAAATCCGTGCGGCCTGTTCGGTCATCCTCGGCGAACATCGTGCCAATGCATAAGCAAGGCTTATATCTTTGCTCGTCATCCATCTTGGACCCTGACCGTCCGCTCGTGCCAGTCTTGGTCGGCGGACAGGAAGGGACGCATCATGGACGGTACGATCGCGGCGAATGAGGCGCTGAAAGAGGCTGACTGGAAGGTCGGCGTCGACATTGGCGGAACATTCATCGATTTCTGCGCGCTCGAAGTAAACTCCGGACGCGTCGCTTCGCTGAAGGTGCTGACGACGCCAGAGGATCCCGGCGCCGAACTGATGACGGGTCTTGCCCTTCTGGCCGAGCGCGAAGGCTTCGATCCAGTCCGCATGACGCGCTTCGTACACGGCACGACCGTCGGCATCAACACGATCATCCAGCGCAGGGGCGCGCCGCTCGCGCTGTTCACCAATGCCGGCTTCGAGGATGTCATCGAACTGGCGCGGCTTCGCATGCCGGACATGTATTCACTGTTCTGCTCGCGGCCGGATCCGCTGATCTCGCGTGACATGGTCTTCGGCATTCCAGCTCGCATGCGCGCCGACGGGAGCGAGACCAGAGCGCCGGACATGGCGGCGGTGGAAAGCGCGGTCACTGCGGCGAAATTGAACGGCGCGCAAGGGATCATCATCTCCTTCCTTCATGCTTGGCGCAATGCTGCGCAGGAAGCTGCCGTCAAGGCGGCGATCACGCGCCTTGCGCCCGACCTGTTCGTCTTCACCTCCGCCGAGGTCTGGCCTGTCATCCGCGAATACGAGCGCAGCTCGACCGCCATTCTCAATGGCTATGTCCATCCGCGCGTCTCGGGCTATCTGACGGCGCTGGAAGAGCGGCTGAAGAGCCGCGGTGTACCGGCGCGCCCGATGCTGACGAAGTCGAACGGCGGGCTGATGAACGCTGCGGAAGGCAAGCGCGCCTGCGTGAACATGCTCTTGTCGGGGACGGCCTCAGGAGTGATCGGCGCCTCGTGGCTGGCGCGCCAGGCTGGCGAGGACAAGGTTCTTACCCTGGACATCGGCGGGACCTCGGCCGACTTCGCGCTCATCATCGGCGGCAAGGCGCAATTCGGCACCGGCGAGCTGATCGGCGAATTCCCGCTCCATATCCCCTCCGTGTCGGTGAGCTCGATCGGCATCGGCGGCGGCTCTATCGCCGGTGTCGACGCCCAGGGTGTACTGCGCGTCGGGCCGGAATCGGCTGGATCGACACCTGGGCCGGCATGCTATGGCCGGGGCGGCGAGCGGGCGACAGTGACGGACGCCATGGTGGTGTGCGGTTGGCTCGGTCACAGCGAGATGGCCTATGGACAGCTTCGCATCGATCCCCGGCTGGCGTATCGCACGGTCGGTGACCTTGCCGCCCGGCTCGGCCGCCCGGTGGAGCAGACCGCGCAGGCGATCCTGGACATCGCGGTGTCGGAAATGTTCGTCGAGGTCGAGAAACTCGCCTCGCGCGCCGGCGTGGACCTGCGCGAATTCACGCTCATGCCGTTCGGCGGCGGCGGCCCGATGCTCGGCGCCTTCCTTGCCCGCGAACTTGGTATGAAACGCGTCATGGCGCCGCGCCGCCCCGGCGTGGTGTCGGCCCTGGGTGGGCTGGTGGCGGATCTGCGCGGAGATTTCATCCGGACCGTCTTCAGCCCGTTATCGGACGCGTCGCTGCCGGCAATTCGCGAGGCCTTCGACGCGCTTGCGGGCGAGGGCCGTCATTGGCTCGCAGCGCAGGGGCATAATGCGGCCGCGGAACTCAATCTCTTCTGCGACATGCGCTATGTCGGGCAGAGCTATGAGATCGAAGTCGTCCTTTCGCCGCAATGGCTGGCGGATGGCGATATGGCCGCCATCGCGCAGGCTTTTCACCTCACCCATCAGCAGCTCTACGATTTTCACGATCCGGACGGCGACATTGAGCTTGTGAACATCCGGCTGTCCGCCATAGGCGCGGGGCCGAAACTTTCCTTCCCGCAAACCGATGCGGTCGACGCCCCGGCCAATCCGGCACGACGGCTCGCGGTCTATACGGGCCTCGGCGTCGAGACCGTCGACCTTCACGACCGGCAGACCCTCGTGCCTGGCAGCACGTTCCATGGGCCTGCCGTGGTCGTTCAGGAAGATACAACGTTTGCAATCCCCGCGGGAGCGCAGGCACGGGTCGACCGCCATCTCAACCTTCTGCTGACCTTCCCGGAGTGACGCCATGTTTGACCGCACAAACCTGCAGGTTCTGGCGAACCATGCCCGCGCGGCGGCCGAAAACATGGCCCACACGCTCCACCGCACCGCGCACTCCGCCTTCGTCAAGGAGACGCAGGACTTCACGGTGATGCTGATGGACACCACGGGCGCGACCTTCGCTGTGCCGATGGAACTCGGTGCCACCTGGTATCCGGGGCTTTCGTACCACCGCGCGATCGCGATGGTCAGCGACTACCGGCCGGGAGATGTTGCCTTCACCAACGATCCCTATTCCGGCCACGTCGCCACGCATGCGCCCGATACGCATCTGTGGAAGCCGGTCTTCGTCGACGGGGAGATCGTCGCCTGGACCGGCGGACACATCCACAACACCGACATGGGCGGGGCGGTGCCGGCCTCGCTCAGCCGGGCGCTGACCGAAATCCACCAGGAAGGCATCCGCTTTCCGCCCATGAAGCTGGTGAAGGAGGGCGTCTTCGACGAAACCATCCTGCGCATCATGAGCACCAATGTGCGCAAGCCCGACCTCAACATCGGCGACATCAAGGCGCTGGTCGGCGCACTCAACACCGGCGAGCGCAAGATCCAGGCGATGGTGAAGAAGTTCAGCAGGGCCGGCTTCGTCGAAGGCGTCGCCGCGCTTCTCGATCACGCGGAGGCGCAGGCGCGTGACGTGCTCCGCTCCATGCCCGACGGCACATGGGAGTTCGCCGACTATGCCGACGAGGATTCGGTCGAAGCCAATCCTTGCCGGCTGAAGCTGACGCTGACGATCAGGGGCGACGAGGCGGTGCTCGACTTCACCGGCTCCGATCCGCAGCTCGGCTCCTCGCTCAACGTGCCCTCGGGTGGCGACCCGCGCCACACCATGCTGCTGGTAGGCGTCTACTATGTGCTCTACACGCTGAACCCGAAGATCCTGCTCAACACGGGTCTCACCCGGCCGTTTACTTGCATCACGCCCCTGGGTTCGGTGCTCAATCCGGTCCATCCCGCCGCCGTCGGCATGCGCTCGCTTACCTGCGCCCGGCTACGCTCGGTTATCTTCGGCGCTTTCTCGCAGGTCGTGCCAGAGCGGCTGCCCGCAGCACCTGCCGGCAACAACTGCATCGTCAACGTCATGACCACGAATGAGCGCACCAGCCGGACCGTTATCGCGGCGGTGAACCCCGTGGTGGGTGGCGGCGGCGCGATGCCGCATCGCGATGGGACCAACGGATCGGGCGCGGATGCCGCCTATCTCAAGAACACGCCGATCGAGATCACCGAAACCGAAACCCCGGTCGAATTCGTGAAATACGGGCTCGCCAGGGACAGCGGCGGTGCGGGCCACTGGCGCGGCGGCCTGGCGACCGAAATGGCCTTCCGCGTCTTCGCCCCCGACTCCAGGATTACAGCACGCAACCGCGACCGCAGCGTTTTCCGTCCCTGGGGCGTACTGGGCGGCAGGGCGGCCGGCCTGTCGGACATGATCGTCAATCCCGGGACTGAGCACGAGCGGCGGCTGGGCAATATCGACACGGCGGTCCTGCAGCCAGGGGACATGCTCGAGATACGCTCCGCTGGGGGCGGTGGGCGTGGCGATCCGTATCAGCGCGAGCCGTGGCAGGTGGCGCAGGACGTGCGGCGCGGCTATGTCTCGGCGGCAGCGGCCGAGCGCGATTACGGCGTCGTCCTGCGCGGCGGCGAGGTCGACGAGCAGGCGACGACGCAGCAGCGCGCACGGCACGGGCCCCCTGCCGGCCATTTCCATTTCGGTCCGGAGCGCGACGGCTACGAAGCACAGTGGACGCCGGCCTCCTATGATCGGCTCCACGCTCTGTTGGATGCCTTGCCGATCCATTGGCGTTTCTTCGCCAAGACAGAAATCTTCCGGCGCATGAAGGGACGCGCCGGGCCGGAGGGCGTTCAGGCGGCCTTCGATGCGGTCTGCGAACGCTTCCCCGAACTGCCGCGTCCTCGCCCGGTGCGAGAGGCCGCGGAATGATCACGCCCGGCCGCATCGTCCGGCTGGCGGAGCGCGACCGGGCAGAGGTGCATTTCCTTCTCGCCGGTGAGATGCGCGGCACGCTCGCGGGCGACACCGTGCTGACCGCCATGCTGGCATCAGGACACGCCTTGCGGAATTCCGAGTTCGGATCGGAGCCGCGCGCCGGTTTCTGCCTGATGGGCGCCTGCCAGGACTGCTGGGTTTGGCAAGAGGAGGGACCGCGTCTGCGCGCGTGCACAACCCTGATTGCCGAGGGCATGCGGCTGCGCACGACGCCGCCGGAGAACTGGCCGTGAGCGATCTTGCCTCGCCGCGGATCGTGATCGTGGGTGCAGGCCCCGCGGGTATAAGGGCTGCGGCGACGCTGGTTGATGCTGGCCTCCATCCGATCGTGATCGACGAGGGGCAGCGCGCGGGCGGGCAGATCTATCGTCGCCCGCCTGCCGGGTTTACCCGCCCCCCGCAGCAGCTCTACGGGTCGGAGGCGCAGAAGGCGCGCGCGCTGCATTCGCTCTTCGATCAGCTGTCCGCAGAGGGGCGGCTTACCCATTGCGCGGGAAACTCGGTCATTGCCGTGCACGAGGGTCGTCTGCATGTTCTGGGGGAGAGCGGCGTCCAGGTGATTTTCTATGACCGTCTGATCCTTGCCACTGGCGCATCCGACCGCGTCGCTCCCGTCCCCGGCTGGCAGAGCGCCGGCGTCTACAGCCTCGGCGCGGCGCAGATCGCGCTGAAGGCACAGGGCGTGGCACTCGGGCGACGGATCGTCCTGATGGGATCCGGGCCTTTGCTGACCCTGGTTGGCGCCCAACTCGTCAAGGCCGGCGCCCATGTGCCGGCGGTGCTCGACACCTCTCCCTGGCGCCAGCAACTACGAGGGCTGTGGGAGCTTGCCGCTCGGCCAGTCGTCGCGTTGCGCGGCTTGGTTATGCGGGCGCGGCTTGGTGGCCGTTATCATGCGGGCGTGACGCTCGAACGGATCGAGACCGACGGGTCGGGCGTGGCGGCGGTGCGCTGGCGCGACGCTGGCGGAAGGCAGCGCGCAACTTCATGCGACATGGTGGGCATTGGCTGGCATTTGCGGGCCGAGACGCATCTCGCCGACCTGGCAGGATGCGCCTTCACCTATGACGAACAGTGGCGGCAATGGCTGCCAAAGATCGATGGGATGGGTCGGGCCGGCAATGGGGTCTATCTAGCCGGCGATGGGGTCCGTCTCCTCGGGGCGGACGGCGCGGAGATTGCTGGGTGCCTTGCCGCGGCCGCGTGCCTTGCCGATCTCGGACGTCCGGCGCCGTCCGCCAAGGCCGATCTGCACAAGCTTGCGCGGCTCGAGCGCTTTGCCCGCGGTCTGGCTTGCGCGTTTCCCTGGCCGTCCGAGATGGTGCGGGCACTGCCCGAGGACGCGATCGTCTGCCGCTGCGAGAATGTGAGCGCGGGCGCCGTGCGCGAGAGCGCGGATGCCGGCGGCGGCGAGGCCAACAGGGTGAAATCGCTTTCGCGCGTCGGAATGGGGCGCTGCCAGGGGCGTTACTGCCAACTGGCCGCCGTCGAACTCGTCGCGGCGAAGGCCGGTTGCAAGCCCGACGCCGTCGGCCGGTTTCGCGGGCAGGCGCCTGTCCGACCAGCGCCGATCGGCGCCTTTCTTCGGGAAAGCTGATGCGATTGCTAAAGCCACGGCTTTGGGGACGGGCATGAATCGCCTCTCAGAAGTCGGCGACCTTGCCCCAGGCCGAAGCGTCGAAGCGGCGCGGATCGTAGGGTGTCGCATCGACGGTCGGTTCCGACCCGGCCACCAGATCGGCGACGAGGTGTCCAGCGCCAGGCCCGATGCCGAAGCCGTGCCCCGAAAATCCGGCAGCCAGGAAGAAACCCGGAAGGGTAGGGATCTCGCCGATGGCGGGCACGCCGTCCGGCGTGCTGTCGATGTAACCGGCCCAGGCCGCGCTGATCGTCGTCTTGCGCAGCGCCGGCAGCAACTCAAGCGCACGGGCATGGGTCAGGCGGATGGTCGCCTGGTCCGGCGCCGGATCGAGAATGCGCATGCGCTCCATCGGCGTCGGTTGGTCGAGCCGCCAAAGCTGAAGCGTTTCGTGCCCAGAACGCACACCCTGCAGGCCGCCGGGCGCGAGGCTGCGCCACCGCTTCAGGAACATCGGCACGAACTGCGAGGAGAAGCGCAGTTGCTGCGGCGTGACATCCACGCGTCCGCGACCGCTTATGGCGAGCGTATAGCCGCCGTTGCCGCGACGTGTAACCGAGATCCGTGCCGTGTGCAGCGCATCCGGAAGGCCCTCCGCCCCGGGCGACACGGACAGGATGGAGGAGCGGACCGAGGCCTGCGGGAAGCGGAAGCCGAACTGATGGCAAAAGGAGGAGGCCCAGGCGCCGCCGGCCAGGACCGCCACCTTCGTGCGGATCGTCCCTTTTTCGGTGACCACGGCGCTCAGGCGTCCGCCCTCGGTCTCGATGCCGCGTGCGGCGCAATTCTGGTGCACTGTGCCTGCGAGCTTCAGGATGGCACGAGCGACCGCGGGCGCGGCTTGCGACGGATCGGCGGTGCCGTCGGTCGGCGAGAAGACGCCGCCCTTCCACGTCCGGCCTGTGGCGCCGCCCCGCCCGCTGGCCTCGGCGCCGTCGAGCATGTGCGTCGTGACGCCAGCCGTTCTGGCAAAGTCGCGCCAGCGCGCCCACCCGGCCAGTTCCGCCTTGTCATTGCTGAGGTAGAGCAGGCCGCAGCGGCGAAAGCCGGTGTCCTCCCCGGTGTTTGCCGCAAAACGCTCCCACAGATCGAGGCTTCGTGTCGCCATCGGCAGTTCGCGGGCGTCGCGATTCTGCTGGCGGCACCATCCCCAGTTCCGGGAGGACTGCTCGGCGCCGATGCGCCCCTTTTCGATGAGCGCAACCTTCATGCCGCGCCCCGCCAGGTAATAAGCCGCAAAGACGCCAACAATACCGCCGCCGATTACCACCGCGTCCGCGGATTGCGGCAGTTCGCCGGATGTCTCGATTTGCTGCAGCGGCGCGCGCATGATCCTCTCTCATTTGACGTTCCAATCTATCGCGTTGCGCAGGCAGCCGCTGCTGCAGTTGAAGGCGAAGCAGAATTTTATTCCGACGAGCCCGTGGAAATCGGAAGTCCCTGCGTTTCAAAGCAGTGTTCGTTCGGATGGACAGGCATACGGGCTGTGGTAGTGTCGATGGTTGTTGGCACGGCAGCATTTTGTGCTGTGGCTTGCGTTGTTCGGAGACGGCCATGAAACTGGATCGGATCGACATCAAGATTCTGCACGAACTGCAGAAGAACGGCCGCGTCACCAATGTAGAGCTGGCCGAGTTGGTGCATCTGTCGCCGAGCCCGTGCCTCATGCGGGTCAAGAAACTCCAGTCGGAAGGCTATATCGAAGGCTATTCCGCGCAGATCAATATCGGCAAACTCGGCCAGATGCTGACCGTGTTCACTGAGGTCACCCTGAGGAACCATCGCCAGGTGGACTTCGCCCGCTTTCTCGCCGTGGTGGAGAAGATCGACCAGGTCATCGAATGCCATCTCGTCTCGGGCGGCTACGACTACCTGATTAAATTCGTGACCGCCGGCATCGGCGAGTACCAGACGATCATGGAGCGGCTGACCGATATGGATATCGGTATCGACAAGTATTTCAGCTTCGTGGTGCTGAAGTCTCCCATCGTCAAGGCGCACATGCCGCTGCCCAGCCTGTTTCCGATGTAGTCAGCGGCTGCCGTGCCGCACTGCATTGGTCGCCTCGCTACAAGATGTCAGTCCGCAAATCGGGTGCAGTGCTTTCAATTCGGCTTGCATCTCGGCGATCATCCAGGCGCGGATGTCAGAAACGATCGGTCGTACCGGCCGTGAGCGCGGTGCAATCAGCTGGTGGATCCGGCCCGTGTTGATCTGCCGGTCCGAAGCTGGGACAAGGGTTCCCTGAAGCAACGCCCTTGAGACGTTGCTGAGCCAGCCGAGCGCCACGCCTTCCCCATTCATCGCGGCCTGAAGCACGACCGCGTAGTCCGAGAATTCGAGCCACTTTGCCCTGCTGGTCGTGCGGTTGGCCACGTTGCCCCAGGCGTCCAGCCACTGCTCCTTGGCGTCCGTGAGATGCAGCAGGACATGGCCCTCACCAGTCCCGGCATGCATCAACAGACCGTGGGCTGACAAATAGGATGGGCTGCATACCGGAACAATGATTTCCGGCGAGAACGCCCAGCGGTGATAGTGGGTGTCGTCGTCCGACAGGATCCTCGTGGCAAGGTCGACATTCTCGGCGGGGCCTCTCAGAACGCCCGCGATCAGTTCGAACCTCAGGTCCACATCAGGAAACCTCGTGTTGAAAGCTCCTAACCTGGGAAGGAACCAATATGTTGCCAGAGAACTCGAAAGGGAGAGAGTAACCACCGGCTTTGCGGCACCGCTCTGCTTCATTCTCCGGATCACCTCCTCGATGCCGTCAAATCCCTCCCGCACGGCCGAATAGAGCGCACGCCCTTCTGCGGTCGGGGCCAATCCCGCTGGACTGCGCGTGAAAAGCGCGACCCCAAAATCGGCCTCGAGCTGGGCGATGCTGCGGCTGACCGATGGTTGCGTGACATTGAATTCGCGCGCGGCGGCGGTGAAACTGCCGGAGCGGACAGCAGCTTCGAAAACGAGCAATCCGCGCGCGGAAGGGATGAGTTTTGCGAAACCGGCCATACGCCCACCGTATAGCCACCCTAACAATTTTCAAGCTTTCTCCGGCCTCACAAATGACGGACTATAACCTTCATGAATGGGAGGGGGCACGACGTGAACACAGCGGCATCTCCAGCAGCCGGCACATCCGACGATCCTTTGCTTCAACCGTTTCGGCTCAAGGGTCTGACGCTGCGCAACCGTGTCGTCAGCACCAGTCACGCCTCAATGCTGGATGATGGCGGCCTGCCACTCGAGCGCTATCAGCGCTACCATGAGGAAAAGGCGCGCGGCGGCCTGGCGATGACCATGGCGGGCGGCTCGGCCATGACCTCGCCCGACTCCAGTTGGGGCGGCGGTCAGCTGGACCTTTCGACCGATCGCATCGTCCCTCATCTCCAGTTAATGTCGCAGCGAATCCATCGGCATGGCGCCGCCGTCATGTGCCAGGTCTCACATCTTGGGCGGCGCGCCACCGCCTATGCCGGGAACTGGCTCGCGCCGGTGGCACCGTCACGCATTCGCGAGCCGCGAAACCGCAACTTCCCGAAGGAGATGGACGGCGCCGACATCGACAGGATCATCGAGGATTACGCCAGCGCCGCCAAGCGCTGCCGCGACGGAGGTCTGGATGGCATCGAAACCGTTACCGGCGGCCATCTGATCGGACAATTCCTGTCGCGCAGAACCAATAAGCGCACGGACGCCTACGGCGGCTCGCTGGAAAACCGTGCCCGCTTCGGCTTGATCGTTCACGAGACGATCCGCCGCGCAGTCGGCGACGACTTCGCCGTGGGTATCCGCTTCGTAATCGACGAGGCGGCCGAAGACGGACCGGATTTCGAGGAATGCCTTGATTTCGCTCGGCTATTCGAGCGGGAAGGCCACATCGACTTCTTCAACTGCATCTTCGGCCGCATGGACACCGAATTATCTTTGGCCGAGCAGAACATGCCCGGCATGTTTAGCCCGAGCGCCCCGTTTTTGCCTCAGGTCGGCAGGTTCAAGCGGGAAACCAAACTGCCCGTCATCCACGCTGCAGCAATCCGGGATGTAGCCACGGCTCGACATGCCATCCGCGAAAACCTTGTCGACCTGGTTGGCATGACCCGAGCGCATATTGCCGACCCCCATATCGTCAACAAGGTGATGCGCGGAGAAGAAGAACGCATCCGCCCGTGTGTCGGCGCATCCTATTGCCTGTACAAGAAGGTGCAGTGCATCCACAACCCGGCCAGCGGCCATGAGACGATCATCAACCACATCATCGACCGTGCAGAAACGCCGAAACGGGTGGTCGTGGTCGGCGGTGGCCCGGGTGGGATGGAAGCGGCACGGGTCGCCGCCGAGCGCGGACACAAAGTGACCCTGCTTGAAGCCGGAGCACGGCTTGGCGGACAGGTGCTCGTCGCCGCCTCCGCCTCCGAGCGCAAGGATCTCATCGGCATAGTCGACTGGCGTACCGGCGAACTCGCTCGCCTTGGTGTGGAAGTTCGTCTCAACACCTATGCGGACGCAGAAGTGGTCCTCGCCGATAAACCGGACGCGGTCATCATCGCCACCGGCGGCGTTCCCGACATGGAGTGGCTGGAGGGCGCCGAACATTGCCACAGCGTCTGGGACGTTTTGACCGGGGTGGTGCCGGCGAAGGACGATGTGCTCATCTACGATGAGACCGGACGCCAGGCCGCAATTTCCTGTGCTCTGCATCTTGCCCGTCTGGGGCGCTTGGTCAGCCTGGCGATAGCGGACGACACCCTGGCGATCGAGACGCCTTATCCGGACAGGGTGAGTTTTCGCAAACGCGCCGCGGAACGCGGCATCCGCGTCATCAGCGACGTGCGCCTGGTCAAGGCAGCACGCCAGGGCAACGGAATCGCCGCCACGTTCCGGCACGAACTCACCGGTGCGGAAACGGAAGTGCCCGCAGCCCAACTCATTGTCGAGCGCGGCACCGCGCCCATGGAGGATACCTACCAGGAATTGCGTGCGCGCTCGGCCAACAACGGCGTCACCGATATAGCACTCATGACCGGAGCGGGGACAAAGGAAGCTGATAATGCCCAAGCCGCTGGATCGTTTGTCTTGCACCGCATTGGTGACGCGGTTGCCAGCCGGGACATCTACTCGTCGATCTACGAGGCCTACCGGCTCTGCTCGCAATTATAGCGTCGGGAGAGTTCCGCGGCACGGATGACGGCGGAGCCTGACGGCGGCTCCCAACACCTCTATTCCTGGGCAGTTCATGGAACTCGATCGAATTGACATCGAGCTTCATGAGCGGCTCACCACATGGATATCGGCATTGACAGGTGTTTCAGCTTCCCGGTGCTGAGGTCTCCCACCGTCACGGCGCATATGCCGCTGCCCCGCCTCTTTCCCTTGTAGTCAGCGATGGCCGTACTGGCTGACCAACTCGGGGTCTCGGACGAGGCCATCGAGCCATGTCGGATCGAGCTTCGGCACTGAGGAGAACAGAAGCTTCGAATAAGGGTGGGTGGGCGCCTTCAATTTGTCGGGCGTAATCTGCTCCACCCGCTCGCCATTGTACATGACCATGATCTCGTCGCAGATCGCTTCGACGACCGAGAGGTCGTGGCTGATGAAAATGTAGGAAAGCCCCAACTCGCGCTGCAGTTCCTTCAGCAGTTCGATCACGGCGGCCGCCACTACCGTGTCGAGCGCCGAGGTGATTTCGTCGCAGATGATGAGCTTGGGCCCGGCCGCCAGGGCGCGCGCGAAGTTCACCCGCTGCTTCTGGCCGCCCGAGAGCTCCGACGGGCGACGGTAGCGCAGCGCCCGCGGCAGGCGGACCATGTCAAGCAGTTCGTCGACGCGCTTCGAGCGCGCCTGCCGGTCGAGCCGGTGGTAGAAGGCCAGCGGACGGGAGATGATGTCTTCGATCGGCTTGGCTGGATTGAGCGCGGTGTCGGCATACTGGAACACGATCTGCATCTCGCGCAGCTGGTCCTGGCTGCGTTTGCCTGCGGCACGCTCCAGTTGCTTGCCGTCGAAGATGATGTCGCCGGCCGCGGCCGGATGAATGCCCGCGATAACGCGCGCGAGCGTCGATTTTCCGCAGCCGGATTCGCCGATGACGCCGAGGTTGCGTCCTTTCTCGACGACCAGGCTGACGGTATCGACGGCCCGGATAAGTGGCAGTCCGTCATCTCGCAGCGCGCCATAGCCGGCAGTCACATTGTCGATGCGCAGCAACGGCTTCGCGCCGGCATCTGCGTCCGCATGCGCTTGCCGCGGCTTCGGTTCGAAGGCAGCAAGCAGTTCGCGCGTGTAGGCGTGCTGGGCAGCCGAAAGAATCTGAACCGTGCTGCCGGTCTCCTGCACTTCGCCGCCCTTCAGCACGACGATGTGGTCGGCGATCTGGGCGACGACGGCGAGATCGTGGGAAACATAGACCCCAGCTATCCCACCCGCCCGCATGACCGACTTGAATGCCTTCAGCACGTCGATCTGCGTCGTCACGTCGAGTGCCGTCGTCGGCTCGTCGAAGATAACCAGCTTGGGATCGCCGATAAGGGCCATGGCCGCCGACAGCCGCTGCAATTGCCCACCTGAAACCTGGTGCGGATAACGGGCGCCGATCCCTTCCGGATCCGGCAGCGACAAGGCCCTGAACAGCTCGACAGCCCGCTTTCGCGCCTTCTGGGGGGGCATCAGCCTGTGGATGCGCGTAACCTCGATCACCTGCTCCATGATGGTCGACGAGGGATTAAACGAGGCTGCGGCACTTTGCGGAACATAGGCAATGTCGGTGCCTCGCAACCTGGCGCGCTGCTTTTCGGAAAGTGCGGCCATGTTCTTGCCGTTCACATTGATCTCGCCACCGGTGATCCGGCAGCCCGGTCGCGCGTGCCCCATGAGCGAGAGCGCCACCGTTGTCTTGCCGGAGCCGCTCTCGCCGATCAGGGCGACGATCTCGCCGTCGGCGATATCGAGACTGACCCCCTTGATGATTTCGACGACCCGTCCGGCGTCGGTCGTCGCCTCGATCCTCAGGTTCCGGACCTCGACGAGATTGGTCATGCGTCCCTGTCCCTGATCTTCTGCGGCAGGTTGTCGATCAGCAGGTTGACGCTGATGGTGAGGCTGGCGATCGCCAGCGAAGGCACGATGACTGCCGGCGCCGCGAAGGGCAGGCCGCCGATGTTCTCGCGCACCAGCGCGCCCCAGTCGGCGAGCGGCGGCTGCAGGCCGAGCCCCAGGAACGAGAGGCCGGAGAGCAGGAGCACGATGAAGACGAAGCGCAGGCCGAAGTCGGCGAGCACCGGGCGGATGATATTGGGCAGGATCTCCGACCCGATGAGATAGACGATGCTCTCGCCACGGACGCGAGCGACGGTCATGAAATCCATGGTGTTGATGTTGACGGCGAGCGCCCGCGCGAAGCGGTAGGCGCCTGGTATATAGATGACGGCCAGCGTCAGGATCAGCGCCTGGATCGACGAGCCGACCGCGGCAACGACCACAAGGCCGAACAGTTTGCTGGGAATGGAATTCAAGGCGTCAAGGAAGCGGCTGAGGCAGGTGTCGAGCCAGCCGCCGGTGACGGCCGCGATCATCCCCAGCACGACGCCCGAGAAGCAGGCGATGGCGACGGCGGCGAGCGATATGCCGACGGTGTAGCGCGCGCCCATAAGCACCCGCGAGAGCATGTCGCGCCCCAGATAGTCCGAGCCGAGCCATAACCCCTGACGCATCGGGCCGAAATAATCGTCGTCGACGATGTCTCCAATCGAATGAGGAATGATGTAGGGCGCGAGGATCGCGACGAGCGTCCAAGCCAGGATGACCAAAGCGGCCACGATGCCCACGAGGCTGTAGCTGTGGCCCAGGAAGGACCGACGGGAGGTTGTGGCGCGCGCAACCGTCATCTGAGCCTCGGGTTGGACATGATGGCGACGACATCGGCGGCGGTGATGAGGAAGAGATAGCCGAGGCAGAAGATCATCGCGCAGCTCTGGATCAGCGGCAGGTCGCGGGTGGCGACGGCATCGACCATCAGCTTGGCGATGCCGGGATAGTTGAAGATTGTCTCGACGATGATGACGCCGCCGACCAGGTAGGACAGCGACAGCGCAACCGCGTTGACGATCGGCCCGAGCGCGTTGGGAAGCGCGTGCTTGAGCACCATGCGGCCGCGTGAGGCGCCTTTGAGCAGCGCCATCTCGACATAAGGCGCGGAGAGCGTTTCGAGTACCGCGGCGCGGGTCATGCGGATCATCTGGGCGGAGATGACGAAGGTCAGCGTAATCACGGGCATTGCATAGATGCGCACGAGGTCGGTCAGAGTATGCGCCTCATTGACCGAGGACAGCGCCGGCAGCCATTTAAGATAAACGGCGAAGAGCAGGACGGCGAGGGTCGCGACCATGAATTCCGGCACGGAGATGACGCCGATCGAAAGGACGGTGACGGTGCGGTCGTAAAGGGAGCCGCGCAGCATGGCGGCGGTGATACCCAACGTCAGCGCCAGGGGCACCGAGAGCAGGGTGGTGATGCCGGCAAGCTCCATGGTGTTGACGAAGCGACCGCCGATCAGCGCCGCGACCGGCATCTGGTTGGCATAGGAGGTGCCGAGGTCGCCGTGGAGCAGGCCGAGAAGCCAGCGTAGGAAGCGAAGGATCGCCGGATCGTTGAGATGCATGGCCTCGCGCAGGCCGGCGACGGCTTCGGGAGTCGCCGCCTGGCCAAGCAGGATCGACGCGGTGTCGCCAGGCAGCATGCTGGTGGCGAAAAACACGGCGAACAGGACGATCAGAAGCGTGACGGCCGCAATCCCCAGCCGCTTCAGCACGAGGTTGAGAACCCCAGACGTCATGGAAGCGCTCCCTGCGGTTGTTCGGCCAAGCAATCTTGCGCAATGAAATGCCGGGGGCTGGCTGACTGGCCCCCGGCTGGCTTCCCTCAGGCTTCGAGCCAGAGATATTCCGCCATTGCGTAGCCCATCATGCCACCGAGCGGGTTCGCCTCCAAACCCTTCACCTTGCTGGAGAGGGCATCCACGTTGGAAATGTAGGCCGGGATGATGGTGCCGGCCTCCTCGGAGACCATAGCCTGCATCTGGCCATAGATCTCCTTGCGCTTGGCCTGGTCGAGCAGGCCGCGCGCCTCGATGAGCATCTTGTCGAACTTCTCGGACTTGTATTGGCTTTCGTTCCACGGCGCGTTGGATGCGTAGAGGAGCGAGAACAGGATGTCCGGCGTCGGGCGCGGATTGATGTTGCCGAAATGGATTGGCGCCTTGAGCCAGTAATTGTCCCAGTAGCCGTCGGCCGGGACGCGCTGGACGTCGAGCTTCATACCGATATCCGCGCCGGCGGCCTGGATGATCACAGCCATGTCGATCGACGAGGTGGCGGCGTCGGAAGCGACCACCGGGATGGACTGGCCGAGCAGGCCTGCCTTCTGGAAGTGGAACTTCGCCTTGTCCGGGTCGAAAGCCTTCGGCTTGACGTCGGCGTTGTGGAAGACATTGGCCGGCGAGACGGGCTGGTCGTTGCCGATTTCACCGAGGCCACGCAACGCCGATTTGACGATCTGCTCGCGGTTGACGAGATATTTCATGCCGGCCACGAAGTCGGCCTTGTTGCCGGGGTCCATATCGAGCCGAATGTTGAGATCCGTGTAGTTGCCCGAGGTCGTCTTCGACACTTCGAAGCCCTGCTGGCCGCTGATGAGCTTCATCGCGCGCGGATTGATCGAGGCGGCGAAGCTGATGTCGCCGGACAAGAGCGCGTTGACGCGGGCGCTGTCGTCACTGATGGCGATGAATTCGAACGAATCCAGGTAGGGCTTGCCCGATTTCCAGTAGTTCTTGTTCTTGGTGACCACCGAACGCACGCCAGGTTCGAACGTTTGCAGCACGAACGCGCCGGTGCCATTGCCCTTGGAGAAGTCCGTGGTGCCGTCTGCGACGATCATGAAATGGTGCAGCGCCAGGATGGTCGGCAGGTCGGCATTCGGGTCGGCGAGCGTGATTTCCACGGTCGACTTGTCGACCGCCTTGAAGCCGGTCATCTGCGCCGCGATCTTGGCGACCTTGGAACCGACCGACTTGTCGAGATGGCGCTTCAGCGAGAAGACGACGTCGTCGGCGGTGAGGTCCTTGCCGTCGTGGAAGGTGACGCCCTTGCGCAGCTTCACGGTCCAGGTCTTGGCGTCCTTGCTGTCGAATCTTTCGGCCAGCTCCATCTGCGTGACGCCATCCTTGTCGAGGAAAGTCAGTCGGTTGTAGAGCGAGCAGCAGCGGACATAGTCGGTGGAGAGCGACGCCTTTGCCGGATCGAGCGTATCGGCGGTCGAGGACGACCAGCCGGCGGCTTTGAAATTTCCGCCGGAGACCGGCGTGGCGGCTACGGCCTGGGTGGCGCGGCCGAGCACAAGGCTGCCCGCGGCAACCGCGGCGCCACCGGCCAACAGCATCTTGAGAAGTTCGCGGCGGCTTGCGCCCCGCCGAATGGCATTTTCGACCATGGCATTGTCTGCGCTGGTCCAGTTCGTGATCTTGTCGGTCATGTTCATTCCCCTTTCTGTTTGTTTGGTCAGGATGCTCGTCTTGCTGCGGCTTTCCGAGCTTTGGCTCAGGTTCGTTCCTTCAGGCTTTCCCGAACGGCCGCTGCAAGGGAGGCCATCGAGGTGAAGTGGTGGTCTGGTACGGTGAAGCGCTCGGGCTCGATCGTGCCGCCATAGCCCTTCTGGGCGTGCCGGCGCTCGATCCAGCAATTGGTCATGCCGAGCGCCCGGGAGATGCCGATGTCGTGATACTGGCTTTGCGCCACATGCAGGATGTCGTCCCTGCTGTCGCCGCGAGAGGCCACGAAATCGAAGACCGTCTGGAAGAAAGCAGGGTCGGGTTTTTCCGTGCCGGTGTCGTCGGCCGTGAAGGTGGCGAAGAAGGGTGATCCGAGCTGCTTTTCGAAATGATCGAGCGCCCAGCGCCGGGCATTGGTCATGGCAATCAGCTTGTGTGACTTCGCAAGCTCGGCCAATGCCGCCGCGCTGTCGGGGAAACCTCGCCAGGCACTGGCGGAGTCCCGCAGCCGGACGCCATATTTCTCCTCGGCCGGCAGGCCGAGCTGTGGCGCGATAACCATGTAGACACGCACGAGATCGTCGGGAAACAGGCCCGCATCGGGCATGTAGCGAGCCTGCCGGTACAGAGCCAGCGCGGCTTCGCCATCGATGGCAACGCCGGCCTCGGCGGCAATCCCGGCCATGCAGGTCGTAATGCCGCCTTCGAAGTCGATCAGCGTGCCGACAACGTCGAAGGTCATATATTTGAATTCGCTGAAGCCCCTGGCCAAGACTGGCTCTCCTCTGCGCGCGGCCGAATTAATCGTGCTGAACAGAACAAAATTCCGTGCTGTCCGGGGCGTCGGCCTTTTCAAAGGCCCGGAAATTCGGGTCTTCTGGCCTTGTCTTAAGAGCAGTCTGGCACTTCCCCCGCGCTGGATTCGCCGAAAAGGCGTAAGGGGGCGGCACAAAATTGCGAAATCATCTGCCCCGGCGATATTTCGAGACACGAAATATTCGCTGCTCGTCATGGCAGGGCCTGGCGAACATCCGGGTCCTCGAGCGTCTGGTCGAGCGTTCGGCGCGTGCGCTCGACGATCACGTCGATGTCGCTGTCTGTGCAGCACAGCGGGGGTGCATAGCCGATAACCCCATGCGCAAACGCACGGATGATGAGGCCGTTGTCCCATGCCCTGTCGAAGACCCGCCGCGCCGGCATGGCCGACGCTGGAAGCGGCGTCTTCTTCTCTTTGTCGACGACCAGTTCGATCGCCGCGAGCATGCCGCGACCGCGCACATCGCCGACCAACGGGTGATCGCGCAAGCCCCACAGGCCAGCCATCAGGCGGGCGCCGGCCTTGATGCCGTTCTCCAGAAGACCGTCTTCGTAGAGCTTCAAAACTTCGAGGGCGACGGCGGCGCTGACCGGGTGGGCGGAATAGGTATAGCCGTGGCCGACCGCCGAGGCGCCCGCGCCATCGGCGATGACCTCGTAGACATGGTCGGCCATGAACACCGCGCCCATCGGAACATAGCCCGAGGTCAGGCCCTTCGCGGTCGTCATGAAATCGGGAACGATGTCCTCGTCCGTGCAGGCAAACAGGGGCCCGGTGCGGCCGAAGCCGGTGATCACCTCATCGGCGATGAACAGGACGCCGTACTCCCGGCAGAGTTCGCGCATGGCCTTGATCCAGCCTTTCGGCGGGACGATGACGCCGCCCGAGCCCTGGATCGGCTCGGCATAGAAGGCGGCGACCCGCTCCGGCCCGATCTCCTCGATCTTGGCCCTCAGCGCGGCGAGCGATGCGGCGATGATCGCGTTGCCGTCCTCGCCGACCGGGTTGCGGTAGGGATAGGGGGAAGGGATCTTGTGCTGCCATTCGAAGGGAATGCCGAAGCCGGCATGAAAGGCGGGCAGGGCAGTGAGGCCCGCGCCGACCACTGACGACCCATGATAGCCCTGCTCGATGGAGATGAACTGGTCGCGCTTCGGCTCGCCCTTCGCATTCCAGTAGTAGCGGACGAAACGGATCGTGCTGTCGACCGCGTCCGACCCTCCCAGCGTGAAATAGACGTGATTGAGATCGCCTGGGGCGCGCTCGGCCAGTTCCGAGGCAAGCCGGATGGCCGGCTCCGAGCCGAGATCGAAATAAGCGGTGGCGTAGGGAAGCTCGCGCATCTGCCGGGCTGCCGCCTCGACGATGCTGTCGTGGCCATAGCCGGCGTTGACGCACCACAACCCCGCGAAACCGTCGAGAAGTTGCCGGCCGGACGCATCGGTCACGGTGACGCCCTTGGCCGATTTCAGCACGCGTACGCCGACCGCCTCATGGCCGCGATAGGAGGCGACCGGATGGATGAGATGGGCGCGGTCGAGTTCGATCAGGGAATTGGCGAGCATTGTTGTCCTCCGGACTAGCCGAGCGCCTGGTTGGCGAGGGCGAAAATTTTTGGCCTGGACTGTTCAGAATCTTTCTTGGGCGGACGGTCCATGGCCACCCCGCCGCCGACATGGGCGAGGCCGATTTCCTCGAGCCAGCCGGCAATGCCGGTCCTGCTGTCGGTATCGACACGCAGGAAGGCGCCGGGGCGGGTCGCGGCGAAGAACGCGATCAGGGCCTTAGCGACGTCAGCACTTCCCGCGATCACCGGACCGATCACCTCGCCGCGTCCGAACGGTCGGATCGCGGCATAGGCCACGATGGCCCCGTTGCGGCGGATCACGGCGAATTGGCCGCGCTCGGCCAGCGCATCGATCAGGGCTTCACGGTCGGCGCCATAGGCACCGCGGTCCAGCGCCTTGATTTCCGGCAGGTTATCGGCGCTTGCTGCGTCCACGCCGTCGGGCGCCTCAAGCTTGGTGACCTTGCCCTGATGCTGCATGATGGTGCCGGAGGGCACGAAGCCCAGCTTCTGATAAAGAGGCATGCCGTCGGTCGTCGCGACGAGCCGCAGCGGACGTTCGCCCGCGAGGGTGAAGGCTTGCTCCATGAGACGGCGCCCGAGCCCCTTGCCCCGCGCGTTCCTGTCGACGATCACCATGTTGATCATGGCGCAGTCCTTGCCGTAGGGCGTGACCAGGATGGTTCCGGCGACGCGGCCCTGGTCGTCGAGCGCGACCGCGCCGCTCGAAAGCTGCAGAGCCATCTGCCAGTCCTGCTGCCGATGCGGCCATTTCTCCTGGCGGGAAAGCGCCACCGCGCCCTCGATGTGGTCGGGCCGGAAGGCCTGGAGTTCGATCTCGCCCTGCTGCATTGAGCGTCCTTTCGTCTGATGCCAAGTTTCGGCCATCGGCGCGCAGCAGATCGTCTGAAGACCTCGGCTTTGGCAGTATCTTTCGCCGTAGCGCGACGGGCGCGCCGCATCTTGTGCCGGGCCGTCCGAAGCGAACGCGCCACGCCACGAAACCGCGCTGCCATCGCCAGGCAAGATGCTACAGCGTGCCAAACGGGATGGCGGATACGGAACTTTCTGCTTTCGGGAGGTTCATTTCGGTCAGGTGACTCGCCGTATGCCGGCATACGATCAGGCATCCCGAATGCGGATGTGCTTCCACCGGAGATCGACGGACATGGCTTCCTTCAGGCCCAGATACATCACCTTCGACTGCTACGGCACGTTGACCTTCTTCCAGATGGCGGAAGCGGCGCGCGATCTCTACGGCAGCCGTCTCGACGAACCGCGCATGCAGGAGTTCATCAAGAACTTCGCGGCCTACCGGCTCGACGAGATCATGGGTGACTGGAAGCCTTATGCCGATGTCGTCCACAACGCGCTCGAACGCGCCTGCAAGCGCAACGGCGTCGCCTTCAGCGCCGAGGACGCCAGAATGGTCTATGAGCGCGTCCCGACCTGGGGGCCGCACCCTGACGTCCCGGCCGGCTTGGCGAAGGTCGCCAAGGAAATCCCGCTGGTCATCCTCTCCAACGCCATGGACGCGCAGATCATGTCCAATGTCGAAAAGCTCGGCGCGCCATTCCATGCCGTCTACACGGCCGAACAGGCGCAGGCCTACAAACCCCGCTTCAGGGCGTTCGAGTATATGTTCGACATGCTGGGCTGCGGCCCGGAAGAGGTGCTTCACTGTTCGTCTTCGTTCCGCTACGACCTGATGTCGGCACACGACCTCGGCATCAAGAACAAGGTCTGGGTCAACCGGGGTCACGAGCCGGCCAACCCGTATTATGGCTATGTCGAGATCGCCGATATTTCGGGTCTTCCGGGCGTGGTCGGGCTTTGAGACAGGCAGGATGCCGATGAAGTTGGTCTCCTACTGGCACGACACCGCCCCAGTCTTTTCCGGCGGCGCCCAGGGCCCGGTCGAGGGGCATTACGACGCCGCCATCATCGGCGGCGGCTTCACCGGTCTCGCCGCCGCGCGCCATCTGGCGAAGGCGGGCGCGAAGGTGGCAGTGCTGGAAGCGGAGCGGGTGGGCTGGGGCGCGTCGGGGCGCAATGGCGGGCACCTGAACAACGGCCTTGCGCATAGCTACCTTTCGGCCAAGGCGGAGCTCGGCAAGGAACGGGCGATCGCACTTTACCGCGCGCTGGACAGTTCCATCGACACTATCGAGGCGCTGGTCGCCGAGGAAGGCATCGATTGCAATTTCCGTCGCGCCGGCAAGCTGAAACTCGCCTCCAAGCCGCAGCATTTCGAAGCGATCGCGCGCAACTTCGAAGCCATTCATGCCGAGGTGGATCCGGACACGGCGCTGCTGTCGGCGACCGATCTCAAGTCCGAGATCGGCTCTCCCTTCCATGGCGCGATGCTGTCGAAGAAGAGCGCCATGATGCATATGGGCCGCTATGTGGCCGGCCTCGCCACGGCCGCCGTCCGCCACGGCGCCGTCATCCACGAGAACGCAGTGGTGACTGACCGCAAGCAGGCCGGCAACAGGCATCAGATCACCACCTCCCGCGGCCAGATCAGCGCCGACAATTTGCTGGTGGCGACCGGGGCGTACACCACGCCGAATTTCGGCTATTTCCGCCGCAGGATCATCTCCGTCGGCAGCTTCATAATCGCCACCAGACCGTTGAGCGATGCCGAGATCGCAGCGACCATGCCTGGCAACCGGACATGCGTGACCTCGATGAATATCGGCAACTATTTCCGGCTTTCGCCGGACAAGCGCCTGATCTTCGGCGGCCGTTCACGCTTTTCGGCGACATCCGACCAGCGCTCCGACGCCAAGAGCGGACAGATATTGCAGGCAGGCCTCGCGGCGATTTTCCCGCAACTCGCCAAGGTCGAGATCGACTATTGCTGGGGCGGGCTGGTCGACATGACCAAGGACCGTTTCCCGCGCGCCGGCTACCAGGACGGAGCCTGGTACGCGATGGGCTATTCCGGCCACGGCGCGCAGCTTTCCACCTATCTCGGCATGATCCTGGCCGACGCCATGCTTGGCCGCGAGGACCGCAATCCGATGAGGGGGCTCGAGTGGCCTTCTATTCCAGGCTACTCGGGCAAGCCCTGGTTCCTGCCGATGGTCGGGCTCTACTACAAGGCGCTCGACCGGATACGGTAGTCAGCAATCCGGCGGGCCGGGCCTCAGCCCAGCCCGCCGATATGGAAGCTCTTCATCTCGAGATATTCCTCGATGCCGGCCTGTGCCCCCTCGCGCCCGAGGCCGGATTGTTTGACGCCGCCGAACGGGGCTACCTCCATCGAGACCGAGCCGGTGTTGAGCCCCACCATGCCGAACTCCAGTGCCTCGCCGACACGCCAGGCGCGTTGCAGGTTTTCGGTGTAGAAGTAGGAGGCAAGCCCATAGGGCGTGCCGTTGGCCAGCGCGATTGCCTCCTCTTCCGTCTCGAAGCGGAAAAGCGGCGCGACCGGACCAAAGGTCTCCTCGCCGGCGAGCTGCATATCCTTTGTGGCGCCCGTCAGCACCAGCGGCGCGACATACTGAGCGCCTTCCGGCAGCGCCGGGCTCGTCGTGACAATTGCGGCGCCTTTGGCGAGCGCGTCCTCGACGTGCCGGTTGATCTTCTCGACCGCTGCCATGTTGATCATCGGCCCGATGGCGACGCCGGGCTGTGTGCCCGGCCCGACTGTCATGGCGTTGACGCGGGCGGAAAGCCTCGCGGCGAAAGTTTCGTAGACGCCGGCCTGGACGAGGATGCGGTTGGCGCAGACGCAGGTCTGACCGCCGTTGCGGAACTTCGAGGCGAGCGCGCCCTCGACGGCGAGGTCGAGGTCGGCGTCGTCGAAGACGATGAAGGGCGCATTGCCGCCGAGCTCCAGGCTGAGCCGCTTCACGCTGTCGGCCGCCCCGCGCATCAGCAGCGAGCCGACTCGCGTCGAGCCGGTGAAGGAGATCTTGCGCACGGTCTCGTTCGCCATGATCTCGTTGCCGATCTCGGCCGGCATGCCGGTGACGATATTGATGACCCCGGCGGGAATGCCCGCCCGTTCGGCGAGCACGCCGAGCGCCAGCGCCGAATAGGGCGTGAACTCGGACGGCTTGACGATCACGGTGCAGCCGGCAGCGAGCGCCGGCGCGACCTTGCGGGTGATCATCGCGTTGGGAAAATTCCACGGCGTGATGATGCCGCACACCCCGACCGGCTCCTTCAGCACGATGATGCGGCGGTCGGACGTCGGCGAAGGAATCGTGTGGCCGTTGATCCGGCGCGCTTCCTCGGCGAACCATTTGACGAAGGAGGCGCCATAGCGGATCTCGCCCCTGGCCTCATCCAGTGGCTTGCCCTGTTCCGTCGTCAGGATCAGTGCCAGATCGTCCAGATGCGCGAGCATCAGGCTATGCCAGGCTTCCAGGAGGCCAGCGCGTTCGGCGTTGGTCTTTTTCCGCCAATCCCGATAGGCGGAAGCCGCGGCATCAATGGCCGCGCGGGTCTCGGAGCCGGCCATGTCGGGCACCGCGCCGATCGCGGTCTGCGTCGCCGGATCGACGACATCGACCGTTCTGCCGGAGCCGGCCCCGACCCATTCGCCACCGATCAGGCCTGCCTGGCGGAAGAGAGTTTTGTCCTTCAAGTTTTTCATCGAAAAGACCTTGCAATCAGGTGAGTGTCGCGATGACGGTGGCCGTGATGGCCTCCGTCCGGTCCTTGCCGGCAATGGTGCCGATGCCTCTGGCGGTCGTCGCCTCGAGCGCCTTCATGACGCGGCCGCCCGCAGCCTTTTCGCCGAGATGATCGAGCATCATGGCGCCGGACCAGATGGCGGCGATCGGATTGGCGATGCCGAGATGGGCGATGTCAGGCGCGGAGCCGTGCACCGGCTCGAACATGGATGGCGCCGAGCGGTCGGGGTTGATGTTGGCGGAGGCGGCGTAGCCCAGCCCGCCCTGGATCGCTGCGCCGATATCGGTCAGGATGTCACCGAAGAGATTGGACGCGACGACCACGTCCAGACTTTCCGGTGCCATGATCATGCGCGCGGCAAGCGCATCGACATGATAGCTGGTCACGGCGACGTCGGAGTATTCCGCGGCGAGCTTTCGCGTGATCTCGTCCCAGAACACCATAGAATATTTCTGCGCATTGGATTTTGTGACGGAGGCAAGCTTGCCCCGCCGTGCCCGTGCCTGCTCGAAGCCGAAGCGAAGGATGCGCTCCACGCCGGCGCGGGTGAAGATCGAGGTCTCTACGGCGACCTCGTCCGCAGTGCCTTGATGCACGCGCCCGCCGGCGCCGGAATATTCGCCTTCGGTGTTCTCGCGGATGCATAGGATGTCAAAGTTTTCCGCCCGTAACGGTCCCGTGACGCCGGGAAGCAGGCGGTGCGGCCGTATGTTGGCGTACTGCACGAATGCCTTGCGAATTGGCAGCAGCAGGCCGTGGAGCGAGACGGAATCCGGCACCTCCGCCGGCCAGCCGACCGCGCCGAGCAGGATGGCGTCGAAGCCGCGCAGGGTCTCAATGCCATCCCCCGGCATCATGCGGCCGGTTTCCTTGTAGAATTTGCAGGACCAGGGAAATTCGGTTGCCCCTAGCGCAAAGCCGGACTGCGTGGCCACCGTTTCCAGCACCGTCCACGCGGCGGCGGTCACATCGCTGCCGATGCCGTCACCGGGGATCAGGGCGATCGAATAGGACTTCATCGGCATCTCTCTAGAGGCTGACCAGGACGCTTTTGGTCCTGCGATTGGCGAGATAGGCCTCGCGGCCAAGGTCCTTGCCGATGCCGGAGCGTTTGTAGCCGCCGGTCGGCAGGATGTGGTCGCGCGAGCGGCTGTAGCGGTTGACCCAGACGGTGCCCGCTTCGAGCTTGCGCGCGATGCGGATCGTGCGGGACAGGTCGGCGGTGAACAGGCCGGAAGCCAAGCCGTAGGTCGGATGGCTGGAGAGCGCCAGCGCCTCGTCCTCGGTCTCGAAGGTCTGGACGGTCAGGACCGGACCGAAGATCTCCTCGACGATCGCCGGATTGGCCTGGTCGACATTGGCAATCAGCGTCGGCTCGTAGAAATAGCCGGGGTTCTCCATCGCCCCGCCGCCGGTCAGGCATTCGCCGCCGGCCTCGATGGCGGCCCGCACGATGCCATCGACACGTGTCCGTTGCCTGTCTGAGATAATGGGCGAATAGTGCGTCGCCTCGTCCCAGGTAGGGCCCGGGCGCACCGCCTTCATCCGCTCCAGAATCGCGGCCGTCAGCCTGTCCGCAACGGTCTTCTCGACAATCAGGCGCGTGCCGGCGACGCAGGCCTGGCCGGCGTTGAAGGTGACGCTGCCGGCGATCGCTGTCGCCGCCTTGTCGAGATCGGCATCCGCAAAGACGAGCTGCGGGCTTTTGCCGCCGAGCTCCAGCGTCATCGGCTTGACGCCGGTGCGCGCGACATTCTCCATGATGGCCGAGCCGGCGCGGGTCGAGCCGGTGAAGCTGACCTTGGCGATCTCTGGATGGCCGGTGAGCACCGTGCCGGTCGTCGGGCCGTCGCCGAGCACGATGTTTATGAGCCCGGCCGGCAAGCCTGCTCTGACGGCGAGCTGCGCCATGTAGACTGCCGAGAAGGGCGTCATCTCGGAGGGCTTCAGCACGACGGCATTGCCGGCGGCCAGCGCCGGGCCGAGCTTCCAGCCGGCCATGGAAATGGGAAAGTTCCACGGTGTGATCGCGCCGACCACGCCATAGGGTTCGCTCATGATCATGCCGAGGCTGGCATCGTCGGTCGGCACGAGCTCGCTGCCTTCCTTGTCGGCGAACTCGGCGAAGAAGCGGATCTGCTCGGCGGTGACGGCGATGTCGCCGGCGATGAGCTGTCCCACGGGCCGGGTCGAGCTCATGGCCTCGATCCTG
Source organism: Mesorhizobium sp. B2-4-14 (assembly GCF_006442155.1). Taxonomy (NCBI): domain Bacteria; kingdom Pseudomonadati; phylum Pseudomonadota; class Alphaproteobacteria; order Hyphomicrobiales; family Phyllobacteriaceae; genus Mesorhizobium; species Mesorhizobium sp. B2-4-14. The sequence goes on from NZ_VFVA01000036.1 coordinate 31,514, forward strand.
GCGAGCGTTTCGGCTTCCACCTCGATCAGGTCTGCCCAGGCCTGGAGCGCCTTGGTGCGTTCGCGAGGCCGAATGCCGCCCCAGTTGCTGGACTTCAGTGCGGCTTTGGCGCTCTCTACCGCGCGGGCGACGATGTCGCTGCCGGCAATGGGGCAGGCGGTGTATGACTTGCCGTCAGACGGTCGGCGCATCTCGATCGCACCCTCGGCCGCGATCAGCTCTCCGCCAATGAAATGCCCAACGGGGAAGGGAACTGTATCCGGATCGAAGCTTAGGCTCATGGGCGACCACTTTCCTGCATTGACCGGAGCGTAGCGCGTGCCAGCACGCAGCTTGCGCTGTTCGGCGGCCCGTCGCCGACGAATGTTGCGTGCTGGGCGCGGGGGACGGCAAAATCTTCCGCGCAGGTCGGCGCCTGTCGCCCACGCCCTCTACCCCACGGTTACGTAGATCTTGCGCACCGTTTCGATGGTCTTCCAAACTCCGGTGAAGCCAGGCTTCATCACAAAGCTGTCGCCGGCGCGGTAGGTCACCGGCTTGCCGCCGTCGGGGGTGATTTCGACCATGCCGGAGAGGATGTGACAGAACTCGAAGGTCTCCCCCTTGATCGAGCGCGTCTCCCCAGGCGTCGCCTCCCAGATGCCGGTATGGACGAGGTCGTCCCTGGCCACGTCCTGTGCCCAGGTCTTGAAGGCGGGATTGCCGGCAATCAGCCGTTCGGGCAACGCCTTGGATTCGCGCGGTGAAAAAGCTGGATTGGTGTCGACGGTCTTGAGCAGGAGCAAGGAGCGGCCTTTCGTGTTGGAAATTCAATAGCCGCGCGACCGGTCGACGAGCCCGAAGGGGTCGAGTCCGGCGCGGTGACGCTTGATGTTGTCGATGACGGCGCGGGCGGCGGTCGCTGGCTGGGTGACACTGGCGACATGCGGAGTGAGGATGATCTTCGGATGCGACCAGAACGGATGGCTCGCGGGCAGCGGTTCGGGATCGGTCACGTCGATCATTGCGGCCGACAGGTGGCCGCTGTCGAGCGTGGCGACAAGCGCCTCGTGATCAAGCTGTGGCCCCCGGCCGGTGTGGACGAGCGCCGCGTTCTTGGGCAACTTCGCAAACAGGCCCGCATCAAGGAAGCCACGCGTATCCTCGGTCAGCGGCAGCAGGCAGACCAGTATGTCGCTGGCCGCGAGCATCTGTTCCAGCCCGAGCTCGCCATGATTACAGGTAACGCCCTCGATCCGTCGCGGCGAGCGGCTCCAGCCGGCAAGCGGGAATCCGAAGGGCTTCAACCTGTCCAGGACGGCCTGGCCAAGCTGTCCGAGGCCGAGCACGCCGACCCGGCGCGACCGGGCCTGAAGTTGCGCGATCTCGTTCCACTGGCCGGCGCGCTGCTGCGCCAGATAGGCCGGCAGGTTGCGGTGGAGCGCGAGCACGGCCAGCGTCACATATTCCTGCATCATGCGCGCGATGCCTTCCTCGATCATGCGCACGACCTTCACGTTTTGAGGCACCGCATCGAGGCGAAACTGGTCGACGCCGGCGCCGATGGAAAACAGGATTTCCAGGTTCCTGTAGCGGGCGAGGTTGTCCGGCACGGTCCAGCTGATCAGGTAACGCACGGCGTCGGGATCGACTGTTGCGGCATCGATCGTGAAGGGGACGTCCGGTAATTCCCCCGCGAACGCCTCGGCGAAGACGGCACCGCGGCGCGCATCGGAATTGAACAGGAATGTCATCGTGGTTGCCTCGTCACGACGCGCAGCGCGTGCCCAGCGCCCCGATCAATCGCTGGCAGGCGGCGAGTTCGCTCGCAAGGATGTACTCGTCCGGCTTGTGGGCGCGGCCAATGTCGCCTGGGCCGCAGATGATCGCGTCCAAGCCGGCGGCTTGGTACAGGCCGGCCTCCGTGCCGTAGCTGACGGCCCCGAGCGGCGCTTCGCCGGTCAACTCGCACAGCAGGGTTGTCAGCGCCGCGTCTCGCGGAAGCGATAGCGCCGGATAGGCGCTGATCGGCGTCCATTCGACCTGGAAGCCGTCGGCCGTAAGAACCTCTGCCTGCGCTTTGACGGGCGCAAGCAGGCTGGCCGGATCGACGCCGGGTATGGCGCGCGCCTCCAGGTCCAAAGTGCAGGTGTCGGGAATGATGTTGACTGACTGTCCGCCTGCCACCACGCCCGCCTGCAGCGAGCAGTAGGGCGGCTCGAAGGCAGGGTCGAACGGACCATGTGTCAACCGCTCGGCTTCGCTCACGGCCGCGCTCAGCGCCCCGGCCATGGCATGGATAGCGTTGAGCCCGAGATCGGGCCGCGAGGAATGGCCGGAGCGCCCGTTGATCGTCACGCGGGCGGCTGCCTTGCCCTTGTGGGCGCACACGGCGCGCATGGCGCTCGGCTCGCCGACGATGACGCCGAGCGGTTTCGCGCAAAGGGTAGGCAGGCGGGCAATCAGATGCGGAACGCCGCGGCACCCCACCTCCTCGTCATAGGAGAAGGCGAGATGGATCGGCCTAGCGAGGCGCAGTCCCCTCAGTGCAGGTACGGCCGCGAGCACCGCGGCCAGAAACCCTTTCATGTCGGTGGTGCCACGTCCGTAGAGCCTTTCGCCCTGCTGACGCAGCGCGAAAGGGGCCGAGGTCCATTGCGGCTCGGCGGCGGGGACGACGTCCATGTGGCCGGACAGTACGTAGCCGGGGATATCAGCAGGGCCGATCGTCGCGAAAAGATTGGAACGATCGCCTTCCGGTCCGGGGAGGACGGTGACCTGCGTCCCATGTTCCATGAGATAGGTCTCGATCCAGCCGGCGATACGACCGTTGGGTTTGCCAGCGATCGATGGAAAGGCGACGAGACGGTCGAGGATATCAAAGACGTCCATTCCAGCCCTCAACGGATTTCGGGTCGCCGGATGTGTACCGTCGACCGTATGCTGCAACAACTTGGAACAGCATGTGCGGCTTCTTTCGCGATTGCGTGCTGAAAGCGGAAATGTTTCAGTCGAATCTTGCGTTGGCGCGCGCCTTTCGAGCAAATCGTATCGACCTGGTTGTCTAGCGTTGGCAGGGGCGGGCGGCCATTGTGTGTCACCCGTTATGCAATCGTTCTGAGGCATGAAATTGAAGCCGTCCGGAAGTTTCAAAATCGATGCCTTCTTGATGCGCATCGGCGACATCGAGGGCATCGAACTCGACCGGTTGCACGCGCACTCCCTATCCGTGGGATGGCCGCACCGAGCCGAAGACTGGCAGTTCCTGCGCGAGGTGGGGCAAGGGCTCGTGGCGCTTGATGAGATCGGCCGTGTTCTGGGCTCGGCCATGTGGTTCGCGCATGGCGCCGATTTCGCGACCGTTGGAATGGTCATCACCTCGCCGCGACTGCAGACGCTCGGTGCGGGGCAATGGCTGATGCAGCGGGTCTTCGAGAAGGTCGCCGGGCGCGACCTGCGCCTCAATGCAACCCGGGCGGCAAGGCGGCTCTACCTTTCGCTCGACTTCCAGCCTGAGAAGACCGTCTATCAATACCAGGGCATAGCCCGCATACCAACAACGGATAGTCAGCCGGGCGCGCGCGGCGACATCCGGGCTTTGGCGGCAAGCGATATTCCGGCAGGGATCGCGCTCGACGCGGCCGGCTTTGGCGTGAAGCGGACGCGGCTTATTGAAATGCTCTTCGCGCATTCGGCCGGCTATGGGCTTTTCAAGGGCGACAGGCTGAGCGCCTTCGCGCTCTGCCGGCCGTTCGGGCGCGGCTATGTGGTGGGACCGGTCGTGGCCGAAAGCGATACCGACGCCATAGCTATCGTGCGGCCGCACGTCGCCGACCATTCGGGGTCTTTCCTTCGGGTCGACACCCACATGGACAGCCGCGAGTTCGCCGCCTTTCTCTCGAACGCCGGAATGCCGGTCTTCGATACGGTGCTGACCATGTCGCTGGGCAAACGCCTCGCCGATTTCTCTGTCGGCGGCTCGGCTACGCCGAAGACCTATGCTCTGGCGAGCCAAACTCTCGGATAGTCCGGTGCTTTCGTCGACAATTCAACCATTGCACGGTTGTTCCCTATGTATATCAAGCCTTAAGATCTGAACGTCCGGACATGGACCTCTCAGGCCAGAAGCCGCCAGTCCGGTTTCGGAGCAAGATGACATGGCTGCTTTGGGGGCATCAATCTCGGTCGTTGAGCTCAGCTCGCATGTCACCTGAAAGCAGACTCCTAATCAGATGTCCGAGTGTGACCTAGCAGCCACCCTCAGATATTCTCCGGCGTGACTATTTCGAACGGTATGGACCGTTGAAGAGTTGCGAGCGGTGCTTGTGGTCCGCTGACATCGATCATGGTCTGCACGAGAAGGGCGGAGGTCGCCTCAAGCGGGTGACAGAGAGCTGCAGTGATTAACCCTTCCGACAATCCCCTGCGAGTCTCAGGACCAATGTCGCGGCATACTACCCTGATGCCCGAACGCCTTTCCGAAGGGACCTCTCTCAATGCACGAAGGACACCGGTAATTCCGCCGCCGACGATCAGAATTCCCACGAGATCGGCGGTTGTCTTAAGCAACTCGGCGACCATTCGGTAAGCCTCATGCGATTCCTCGTGGGTTGGGCGGCTTTCCTCCACCGTGAGCCGTGGAGCGTGTTCGCGCAAATACGAACGGAAGCTGGCGTCTGAGACGTCCTGGCACTGATATCGATGGTTGCCAATGAAAACCGCAATTCGACCAGGACCGTGGGTGGTTTGGGCAATCAAAAATGCAGCTGTACGCCCCAGCTTCCAGTTGTCCGTGCCCACATAGGCCGCCCTTTCAGGCGCCGACTGATCCGTGATGTAGGAAACAACTGGTTTTCCCATCTCCTTCAGGGAACGGATGGCTTGGCCAATGATCGGGTGATCCGCCGCGACAACCGCGACGGCGTCGCATTTCTCGCCGAGCGCGATAAGGCGGTTCGAAATAGTATCCGGCGTCAAAATATCGACGAAGTCGACGACAGGGTCGATGACCTCGTCCCGACGCTCGCGACAGGCGGTAACGATCTTCTTCCCGAACAACTGGTAGAGGTCACGGGTCGACTGCTGGAGCAGGAAACCCAATCGGTAATGTGGCGATATTTTACGAGCACGATCGTCGATCGCCCCGATACCGTAAAAGCCAATTTCTTCTGCAGCACCTTGGACGCGTTGGACTGTTTTCGGCCGCACGGAAACGGTGCCACCCAAAATTCTGTTCACAGTCGCGACTGATACGCCTGCCGCAGTGGCGAGATCGTGGATTGTCGGCCGCTTCATTGAACGCCCATTCCTCTTCTGTATCATCATGATTGAAACTAAATGATACAAATGCAATTTTGATATTATTTCTGCCTTCTCCGAATATCAACCCTCCGATATGAATTGCGCCGAACGAGGGCTCGGCCGGCTGAGCCCCAGGGCGGGGTCTGAACCCCGCAGTCACCAGACGGATCAGGGTGAGGAGGCGCTGTTACGATGGATGACCTTCAGTATGGAACACGCGACAAGCGCGGCAGCTGGGCTCCCCATCGCCGGGCAGAGCCGGCACCGATCTGGCACCGTCCGTTCAATGCGAAAAAGGTCTTGGCCTGGATTCCTGAATTCTTCTGGCCGTGGAATACCTTCCACCTCGCCACGTCGCTCATTTGGGTCAACCTGCTGATCCCGAGCTGGCAGAGCCTCGCGAGCCTTTCGCTGCTAAACTACCTTTGGCTATACGGCCTCAACGCCGCTGGGATTTTTCTTTTCTACGGCTTCTTCGAGCTGCGCTACTATGTCCAGCGCAAACAACAGAACCGCTTCAAGTACAATCCAAAGTTTCCCTCGGACGCGCCGTCCGACGTGTTCTGGTTTCAAAGCCAGAACATCGACAATTTCGCCCGCTCGTTTTTCGTCACCATACCACTGTGGACGGTAGTCGAGATCGTGATGTTGTGGGTCTATGCCAACAGCTGGGCGGTCTGGCTGCCATGGACCACGAACTGGCTTTACCTGTCGTTCCTGGTGCTTATCGCGCCTGCCGTGCATGAGGTCTATTTCTTCTTCCTGCACCGGGCGATCCATTGGGCTCCGCTCTACAAATGGGTGCACTCGGTCCACCACAATTCGATCAATCCGAGCCCGTGGTCGTCGCTGTCGATGCATCCGGTTGAGGGCTTCCTCTATCATGCCGAAGCCTGGCTGCACCTGTTGATCCCGTCCAACCCGGTCTGCGCCTATTTCACGCTGCATGGAGCGGGCTTCGGCGCGGTCAACGGCCACCTCGGCTTCGAGACGTTTGAAATCACCGACAAGATCAATCTCGATAGCCATTCTTACGTGCATTACCTGCACCACAAATACTTCGAGGTGAATTACGGCGGCGACGGGCTTGTGCCCCTCGATAAGCTGTTCGGCACTTGGCACGACGGCAGTAAGGAAGCCGACGAAGTCATGAAGACCCGCTTTCGTAAGAAAAAGGAAAAGGTACGGAGCCGACAGGAAGGCCGCGGCGATCCAGCGTCTGGAATGCCGGCCGAATAGCGAAACCAAGCGCTGTTTTCGGCTGAGTCCGTGAGGAGCGGGCCTGGAACAGGAAGACTTTTGTCGAAACCCTACGGGGCAATCTGGGAGGAAAAACTATGAAGCTTTTCAAGATGCTTGTGTCGACAGCGGTGCTGGTCGGCTTCAGCACCGGCGCGACGCTTGCCGCCAACATCTTCGTCGTCGGCGGCAAGCCCGACGATCCGTTCTGGTCGATCGTCAAGCGCGGCGCCGAAGACGCCGGCAAGGTGGTCGAGGCTCAGGGTGGCAAGGTCACTTGGCTCGGGCCGCAGAACTACGACAATCTGGGCGTGGACGCCGCCGAACTGATCCGCCAAGCCATCGACCAGAAGGCGGACGCCATTGTCGGCCCGGACTGGGTGCCGGAAGCGATGGACCCTGCGTTCAAGGCTGTCAGGGATGCGGGCATTCCGCTGCTCATCTACAATGCCGGCGGGCTGAAAGCGGCCGATCGTCTTGGCGCCATGAACTATGTCGGCTCGGACGATTACAAGGGCGGTGTCGCGGCTGGCGAGTACCTTGCCAAGGGCGGCAACAAGAAGGGCGTCTGCATCAACACGCTGCCAGGCGCCGCCAATATCGAGGCCTTCTGCGGCGGCTTCAAGGAGGGGATGAAGAACGGCGGCGGCGAAGCCGACGTCCTGCCATTGCCTGCTACATCCTTCGGCTCGGCCACGGCCGTCGCGCAGGCGGTGAAAGCCTATCTGCTGCAGCACCAGGATGTGAACGCTGTCTTTACGATCGGCAACGTCGACGCCAACTCCGCCATGAACGGTCTTACGCAGGCCGGCAAGGTCGGGAAAGTGCAACTCTGCGGCATGAACTTTGACGAAACCATCCTGAACAACATCAAGGATGGCAAGCAGGCCTGCGCGATCGATCAGCAAGGCTACCTGCAGGGATACCTGGCCGTTGCGATCCTGAATGGCCACGTCAACTATGGTTTGTCGGTGCCCACCCGCGAGATCCTTACGGGACCAGGCATCATCGACAAGGCAAATGTCGACGCCACCATCGCTGGCGTGAAGGCCGGGACGCGATAATCCTCCCGCCTGGGCCGCTTTCGCGTTTGCGGCGGCGGCCCTTTTTTCTCTCTCTGCGGCGGCGACATCAAGGCTGGCCGTAAGCTCGCGGATTACCCTAATGGCACATCCCGTGACGTCCACATCAACGCCGGCGATTGACCGCCCGCAGTCCGGACTGGCACTCGGCCGCCTGGCGCGACGACCAGAGTCGGGGTCGTTTCTCGGCATGATCGCTGTTCTTCTTTTCTTTGGCGTGTTCGGCGGAAGCGGCTTTATGTCAGCAGCCGGCGCGGCGAGTTGGTTGAACATCGCTTCCGAGATCGGCATCATCGCGCTGCCGATAGGGTTGCTGATGATCGCTGGCGAATTAGATATCTCGGTCGGCGCCGTGATCCCGGCGGCATCGCTGACCGCTGCCATCATCTCCGGTCATTATGGGCTCCCCGACTGGCTTGGCATAACGGCCGCGCTCGGACTCGGTCTCGCCGTCGGCCTCCTCAACGGCCTGCTCGTCACGAGAACGTCCATCCCATCCCTGATAATCACCATCGGCACCATGTTCGGCACGATGGGTCTGACGCTGGGTCTCACCGTCAAGATCGCTGGCAGCACCGGGGTCTCGCTTGTGCCGGATCCGTTCACCAAGGAAATCCTAGGTGATTATCTCGGTGGCATGTTCCAGGTCACGATCCTGTGGTGGGTGGTGTTCGTGGTTGGCCTGTTCTGGCTGTTGCACATCTCGCCGATAGGCAACTGGATCTATGCGCTCGGCGGCGACAAGGAGAGCGCGCGCAATGTCGGCGTCCCAACCAAGCGCCTGAGCATCGGCCTTTTCATGCTGTCCGGCTTCAGCGCCGCTTTCGTCGGCGTCAGCGAGGTGATGGTCTATCAGAGTGCGCAGGTTCTGGCGGGCCAGTCCTTCATCTTCAATTCCATCATGTGCGTGGTCATCGGCGGCGTTTTGCTCACCGGTGGCTTCGGCTCGGTCGTTGGCATCGTGTTCGGCACTCTCACCTTCTCGATCGTGAACCAGGGCATCTACTTCACGAGTTTGGACCCCAATGTTGGAAGCGTCATCATCGGCGTGCTCCTCCTGATTGCGGTGCTGACCAACGACACCTTCCGGCAACTCGCGCTCAGCTATTCGTCGAAGAAGGGAGGGCGGTCATGATGGACGCAATCAGATCCTTGTTGCGGCGTCCGGAAGCCGGGTCGATCCTCAGTCTCATCGGCGTGGTGCTGTTCTTCGTTTTGTTCGGCGGCGCCAATCTGGGCACACTCGTTGGCGCGGCGAGTTGGGTCAATTTCGCGGCCAATCTCGGCATTGTCGCCATTCCCGTCGGCCTGTTGATGATCTCAGGCGAGCTCGACATCTCCATCGGCGCACTGATCCCGGCGGGTTCGATGACCACTGCCATCCTCACTGGCTATTACGGGCTGCCCATATCGGTCGGAATAGCAGGAGCGCTGGCGATAGGCGTGGCGGTCGGCCTGGTCAACGGCCTGCTGACGATACGTACCTCCGTGCCCTCGCTTATCATTACCCTGGCCACGCTGGTCGCCATGCAAGGGGTGGTGCTCAGCGGGTCGGTACTTCTGACCGGCAATGCCAGCGTTGCGGTAACCGCGCCGGACTGGGCCAAATTCCTGTTCGGCCAGCTGATCGGCGGCAGTCACCAAGTCATCATCGTCTGGTGGCTAGCATTCGCCGCTATCATAGGATTCGTTCTGCACAAAACCCGCTACGGCAACTGGCTCTTTGCAATGGGCGGCGACCGCATCAGCGCCCGTAATGCTGGCATTCCGACTGATCGCTTGACCATTGCGCTTTTTGTGTTGTCCGCTGTCAGTGCAACGTTCGTTGGCATCTGCCAGGCGATCCTGTTCAATTCCGCCCAAGTCTCCGGCGGCATGAACTTCATCTTCAACGCCATCGTCTCCGTGGTGGTGGGCGGCGTCCTGCTGACCGGTGGCTTCGGGTCCGTCCTCGGCATTTTCGTTGGCACCATCACCTTCGCCATTGTCAGCCAGGGCATCTACTTTACGCAGATCGACCGAAACTGGTCGAACCTGATCATCGGCGTGATGCTCCTGATAGCCGTGCTGATGAACCAGTCGTTCCGTGACCTGGCTCTGTACTTCAGGCCGCGGAGCAAGCGAAGCCTGCCGCGGGAGCCAGCAAATCCATGAGAAATGAGTTGTTAGAGCAGTCCAAGCCCGCGGTCACATGGTTGGCCAAGGATAGGGCTTCGATGAACAGCCTGGCTAGTCGGCAGCATCAATCCCACCGGGCGCGATAGGAAGGGCTGAGCACGCCATGAACGACAAACCTGCCATTCTCGAACTGAAGAACGTCAACAAATCCTTCGGCCCAATCGACGTCCTGCACGATATTTCGCTCAAGGTGCGTGCGGGCGAGGTGCTTTGTCTGCTCGGCGACAACGGCGCCGGCAAGTCGACCCTCATCAAGACCTTGGCTGGTGTCCATAAGCCCACCAGCGGGCAGATACTGATGGACGGTCAGCCAGTAACTTTCGTCGGACCGAGTGACGCGCAGGGGCGGGGTATTGCCACGGTGCACCAGTTCGGCGGCACGTTCCCGCTGATGAGCATCGGGCGGTCTTTCTTTGTTGGGGTCGAGCCGACCAAAGGTTGGGGACCGTTCAGGATCTACGACCGCAAGCGCGCCAACGAAATCGCGGTGAAAGCGGTGCGGGATTTCGGCATCACCCGTATTGATGACGGTGACCGCTTGGTTGGGGGCCTGTCGGGCGGCGAGCGCCAGTCGCTCGCCATTGCCCGCGCCGTGTATTTTGGAGCGCGTGTGCTGATCCTGGATGAGCCGACCGCTGCGCTCGGCGTCAAGCAGGCCTCGCACGTGCTGCGTATCGTCAACGAGGCCAAGAGGCGCGGCCTGGCGGTGGTCTTCATAACTCACCAGGTCATGCACGCCATGGCCGTCGGTGATCATTTCGCAGTGCTGATCCGTGGCGCCATCGCCGCCGATTTCCGCAAGGGCGAAAAGTCCCGCGAGGAGATCACAGATCTGATGGCTGGCGGCGAGACCATGGCTGACCTCGAAGCGCAGGTTGAGGGTTACATGGAGACCCATGAGGGGCATCCGCCGTCCCCGCAGGTGCTGGAGGTCCCAGCCGCTTACTAGACTTGCTCGGGAGGCTATCCAGTCCGGCTCGGCTTCATCTCGTCGCTTGTCGCGGCCCCGTAAACTCGAAAGCAAAAAACAGGACAGAAATGACAGTTCGTATTGCAGTGATCGGCGCCGGCTTGATGGGCGCGGATCATGCCAAGATAGTCGCGGAGGAACTGCCCGGCGCAACCCTTCAATTGGTTTGCGACATGGATGAGCAGCGCGCTCGCCGCGTCGCCGATGCGTGCGGGGCCTTCGACATTGCGACCGACCCCAAGGACGCCATCGCGCGGCAAGACGTCGACGCCGTCATCATTGCGAGTCCCGATTTCACGCATGCGCCGCTTGCGATGGCCTGCATCGCCGCCGGCAAGCGGGTGCTGTGCGAAAAGCCCCTGTCACAAGCCTCGGCTGACTGCGTCGCGGTGATGGAAGCCGAACAGAAGGCGGGGGCGAAGTTCGTCCAGCTCGGCTTCATGCGGCGTTACGATCGTTCCTACCAGGAGATGAAGCGGGCTCTGGATGATGGCCACCTCGGCCGGGCGCTGGTGATGCATAATTTCCACCGCAATGTTGAAACGCCTGCAGCCGATTTCACCGGTGCGATGGCTATCACCAATTCCGCCCCGCATGAATTCGACGTCGTGCGTTACGTGCTGGGGACGGAATATGCCTCTATTTCCGCATTCCAGCCGAGACGCTCGGACGCGCGGGTCGCGCCCGTCGTGATGGTGCTGGAAACGGTGGACGGCCAGCTCGTCAACATCGAGATCAACAACAACGCAGCCTATGGCTATGACGTCCGTGCCGAGCTGATCGGCGAGCGGGGAGCCGTTGCGACGAATAATGTTGCGTACACCCGCACCGAGTCCGAGCTCACCCAAAGCACAAGCTACGACGCAGACTGGCGGACCCGCTATTACGACGCCTATCGCCGCCAGAACCGCGACTTCCTTCGCTTCGTGATGACTGGCGAGTTCCCCGCGACCGCCTCGGATTGCTGGGACGGCTATTGCGCCGCCGTCGTCGCCGAGGCTGGCGTGGTGGCGCTGAGGGAGGCCCGTCACACACCCATCCAGATGATTGCAAAGCCGGAGTTCTACGCGTGAAGCTGGGTTTCGTTTCAGACAGTCTCGGCAACCTGCCGTTCGACGCCGTGCTCGATCATGCCCGGCGCATGGGGGTATCCGGCATCGAGGTGAACACCTGTGGCTGGTCGACCGCCCCGCATTTCCGGCTGTCGTCCATGCTGGGCGACAGGGAAGCCCAGAAGCGGTTCGCCGGCGCGTTCGAGGAACGCGGGCTGGAGATCATCAGCCTGAACGCGAACGGCAATCCGCTGCATCCGACCGATCCGTCCCAGGGCGAGGGATTGAAAGACACGATCCGCGTCGCCGGCGAAATGGGCATCCGCACCGTCTGCACGATGAGCGGTCTGCCGGCCGGCAGCGCCAGCGACAGCCTGCCAAACTGGGTCGTCTCCTCGTGGCCGCCGGAAACGCAGACCATTCTCAAATATCAATGGGAAGACAGGCTAATCCCGTTCTGGTCCGAGATCGTGGCGCTGGCGAAGGAAAACGGTGTCGAGCGCATCGCACTCGAACTGCACGGCAATCAGTGCGTATACAACGTGCCTTTGCTTCTGAAATTGCGAGAAGCGGTCGGGCCTGTCGTGGGCGCCAATCTCGACCCCTCGCACCTGTTCTGGATGGGCGCCGACCCACTCGCCGCCGCCGAGGCGCTGGGCGAGGCCGTGTACCATGTTCACGCCAAGGATACGATGCTCAACCGGCCCGTTCAGGCCACGACCTCGCTGCTTGAGAATGGCAGCCTCATGGACATTCCGGCCCGCTCCTGGAGCTACATCACGCTTGGGTTCGGCCATGGCCAGGAGTGGTGGCGGCAGTTCTGCTATCGGCTCAAGATGGCTGGCTATGACGGCTGGCTTTCCATCGAGCACGAGGACGTACTTCTCAATTCGCTCGAGGGGCTGGAGAAGTCCGTCGCGCTGCTCCAGGGCGTGATGCCATCAGCCCCCGCGGACTTCAAACCACAAGATATCTGAGGAGACACTCAATGCCCTGGGTCGACGCATGCGCCGCCGATGACATCGAAGCCGAGGAAGCCAGGCGCTTCGACAATGGCGGCCGGGCCTTCGCAATCTTCCGCAACGACGCCGATGAATATTACTGCACTGACGGACTGTGCACGCACGAGGCGATCCACCTTGCCGACGGCCTGGTCATGGGCAACACGGTGGAGTGCCCCAAGCACGCTTCCGTTTTCGATTTCACGACCGGCGAGGTAGAGACGCCACCGGCCTGCGAGAACCTCAGGATTTACAAGACGAAGGTCGAGAACGGCCGCGTTATGGTCGAGGTTTGAACTGTCATGAGCCAACCGTTCCAACTGGCTGCCTGCGCCGAAATGCTTTGGCGCGATCGTCCGATGGCTTGGCGCGTCGCGCGGCTGCATGAAATGGGTTTCGGCGTCGGATTGTGGAATTGGCCGGACCATGACCTCGCGGCGCTCGAGAAGACAGGCGCAACCTTCACGATCATGAACGGCTATCTCGAAGGACGGCTCGCCGACGAAGAGGGCGCCGACATTCTCCTGAAATCGGTGCTCGAGACCGCAAGGGTTGGAAAGCGCCTCGGCATTGCCCGGTTGAACCTGCACGGCACCGGGCTCGGCGAGGGTGGCATTCCCATCGTCAAGACCGACGTCGAGACCGGTCCGATGTGGCTGAAGGCGCGGGACACGTTGAACCGCATCTGCGACATGGCCGAGGCCGAAGGTGTCGTCTTCACGCTCGAAAATCTGAACCTGCTCGACCACCCTGGCTGCCCGTTTGGCTCGACGGCATCGGTGCTGGCATTGGTGTCGTCGATCAACAGACCCCAACTGCGGATCAATCTCGACCTCTATCACACGCAGATCGGCGAAGGCGACATCGTGCGCTGGTGCGAGAAGTGCCTGCCGTTCATCGGCGAGGTGCAGGTGGCCGACAACCCGGGTCGTTGCGAGCCGGGAACGGGCGAGATGAACTGGCCCTACATCGCAAGAGCCCTGTTCGACATGGGGTACCGCGGGCCAGTGGGTCTGGAAGCGTTTGCCCAACACGATCCCGAGGCGGCGCTGGACGCTTTCCGGCGGGCGTTCACGGTGAGCGATGAACTATAGGGGAGGCTGACCATGGGCATGTATCACAACCGTCCTCATGTCGAGGACATCCGAAAGATGAAGCGGAATGGAAAGAAGATCTCCATGCTCTTCGTCAGCACGCCCGACGAAGCCGCGGCAGCAGCGGCAGCGGGCATTCACATGCTTTCGATCGAAGGCCGGTATTTCGATCAGGAAATGCGGGATGCAGCCGGCAACTGTTTCGTGCAGGTCGGTCTGCCTTATGGCGGCTGGGGCAGTTTTGCCGGCCGTCCGCTCGCGACGGCGGAGGATTATCTGCGTGCGGCCTTCCACTTTGCCGGCATCGGAGGCGACGCCTTCTACTGTGCCGCGTCCTACGATATCCAGAAGGCGCTTTGCGACAACCACCTCCCTGTCGTCGGCCATATCGGCCTGATCCCTTCCTACATCACCTGGACGGGTTGGCGAGCGGTCGGCAAGACGGCGGACGAAGCGCTCCGCCTCTGGCGACATACGAAGAGACTGGAGGAGATCGGCGTCTTCGGGGCGGAGTTGGAAGTCGTGCCCGACCGCGTTGCGAAATTCCTGACCGAAAACTCATCGCTGGTCATGCTCGGTATGGGTGCCGGCAAATATGCGGATGCGCAGTACCTGTTCACCGAAGATGTCTGCGGCTACGGCAAGAACCACAAGCCGCGACACGGAAAGGTATACCGAAACCTCAGCCCGGAGCTGCAAAAGATCCAGGACGAGCGCGTTGCGGCCTTCAGGGAATACAAGGCCGACGTCGATTCCGGCCGGTACCCCGGTTACGAACATACCGTTTCGATTGGGGATGCCGAGTTCGACAGCTTCATGCAAGCAGCAGAACGGTGAAACAATGCCTTTGGAGCTACCCATTTCATCACGAGCGGATGCCGGACAAGTCGTGGTTCGCAACACCAGGGCGCCAACGCTCGATGAACTCAAAATGCTGATTGCCAAGCGGGAGCTCATCCTTCCGACGAAATTGGAAACTGTCGCCCGCATGATGTTTGCAGAGCCGGACTACGTCGCCTTCGAGAAGTCGGCCTCGATCGCACGCCGGTGCAACGTCTCAACGACAACCCTGTCTCGCCTCGTTTCGCGTCTTGGCTTCAGGTCCTTCAAAGAAACGCAGAACTGCTTTCGCAATCATATTCTTGATCGGAAGGCGCAGCGGAACCCCAGCTAACAAAGCGACTGCATTCAGTTTAGATATGCGTTTTGATCTGAAATGGGCCGGAAATCGGACATTTTACGGAAAACAGGTTCATGTTCGAAATTTCTGGCACTGACAGCAGCATTGTGAGAGACGCGGGGGCGGCGAAGATGATTGATGCAAGTAGGTCAACGGCAACCCGCGCGATCGAAGTGCTGGCTGAAGCTGGCATTCTCGTCGAAACGACCGGCAAGAAGCGTGACCGCAGCTTTGCCTATCGAGCCTATATGGAGCGTCTGCGGATAGGGACGGACTTGCCTGATCGCAGATGACACGAACGGGTCAGGGCTGGCGTCTGCTCCTTGAGGCTACGACCGATCATTGGTCGGCTGCTTCTTGGGGCACAGCGGTAACAACTGCTTAGCAGGTGCGTCGCGCACTACTGATTGCCCAAAAAGGACGGCCGGCCCTGATCAGTGCCTGCTGCGCTTACCGCGCTTTGGTTTCTTGCTCTTGTCAGGCTTGGAACTGTAGGCACCTTCAATGGTCCCCAACGCGTCTTCAAGAGGGATGCCGCACTTTCTGGCGTAGTAATCCGCCTCGGCCAATGGTTCCTCCGACACGGCTTCAATGATCAGCCTAGCTTTGTTCCCCACGGCAGACCTCCGGCGTTCACCGGGCCCGTTCCGTTCGATTCAGGCGACACGTCCAAGCTGATAGGGCGCTCTTGCCGGAACTGACAGCCGTCACGACCGTTTTCATTCATATGCGGGCCAGGCTTGGAAAGCTAAACAGAGGAGGATGAAAATTGACTGTCATTCTCATCGGTGCGCTACTCATCGTCGCTGGCATTGTCTACATGGCAGGCGCGGCACTCTCATACGGTCGGCTCAGCAATTTGGCACCGCTCGGCACTCCAGCCGACCGGTCGGCCTCAAGGCTGGCAACGCCTGGCCCAACTCTCGAGCCGCGACGGCGTGGGTTCGGGTTTCTCGGCTTTTCGCGCAACTGGCCAGGCCTGCTAATGATAGCGGTCGGCATCGTTCTGATGTTGTCGAGCGCAGTGACTTAGGTGCGGTGCTAGGCGGCGCGACGGTCGCTTTCGTTCCGAACCCTAGCTGCTTCGCTCATAGGTTCGCCAGACCATACGAGGTCATAGGATGTGGGTTGGCTGACATCCGCCAACTAGCATGTTGTCCGGGCTAGCCGGTGCTGCAGCTTCGTCGCTCTGCATGCTGCCTCAACGCCAGAAGCGCCTAGTGTTGACAAAGGTGTCGTGTGCTTCCGCGGCATCCTCGAGAAGCTTGGATTTCTCCTCGGCGCTGAAGAGATCCTTCGCACCGGCCACGTCCGAAAGCTCCAGCGCTGCCAGCAAATCGGGGGCGGTGGCAATATCGTTGAGGTTGCCGAGCTGATCCTGCAGGCTCTTCATCGCCTCGATGAATCGTCGATGGCGTTTGACTTCCGCCTTGCTGTTGTAAAGCGGTTCAAAGAACTCCGCCGCGTAGCGCAGTTTCTTTGCGGCAATGCGCACTTTGTGGCGGGTCTCGTCATCGGCATCAATGAGGTTGTTGCCGCCCTTCGCCACCTTTTTCCAAAATTTATCAAAGACACTCGAGGCGAAATCGCTTAACGACTGCTCGTCCGATTGGGTTCGCCAGTCTCTGATGGAAATCCACTCGATGGCATCGATCATCAACGAGCGGGCGCGCGCCGAGGAGAGCGATGCTTCGACCGCCACATAGGCGTCGTCGCGCGCATCTTGAAGACGGCTTGAAAGAGCCTCGCTCGAAGCGCGGTCGATCATCACGTCAATATTGCGCGCATCGCCAAGTTCCGAGGTAAGCCATTTAAATTCTTCTCGCAGGTGGTCGAAACGGCTGTCGTCGAACAGGGACTTGGAGATCGAAAACAGAGATCGCAGCCGTCGCAGCGACACACGAGCCTGGTGCAGGGCCTCTGCATCGTGGGACCAGCCCAGCGCCGTTTCATTCAGACGAAACTGTCTGAGACAGGCTGCGGCGATACGCGCGAAAGCCGTTGCCGCGCTCATCTCGGACGAGAGCGGGGTCGCCGCCGATTTCACAGCACCCGGCGCCGAGTCAAGCAGACGATAACCCCGTTCTGCTTTGCTCAGCACCCCGAGATGCGCCGGCGTGATCAGGTCGACTTTCCGGGCGAGCGCAAACAGCGCCTTCGGCGAGCCTACCTTCTTTTCCAACTCGATCTCGCAGACCGGCGCCTCGCGATCGGCTGCAACGACCTTGCCAAGATCCAAGGCGACTTCGACTGTGGCGCCGCTGTCCGTCACATTCCAACGATGCCGTTTGACATGAACCTCGAACACGGGCGCCAGCCTTGGGCCAGCCTCCGCAAGCAGGCCTCGGATCTGCGGATCGTCAAGCACCGGAATATCGTCGGCGACCGGCCGCTCCCATTCCTCGCGTGCGAACGATCCGGCCGCGGCGTCATTGCTGGCCTTGACGGTTTGTATCCGTTCATTTCCCGATTTGCGAATGCGAAGCGACAGGCCGCGCTTGGACAGGTCCCGTCCCGGAGTGTCGAAATAGATCGATCTTTGCTGGAGAATGGTGGGCGAGGCTCCGAACGGATTTTTCTTGAGGAGCGATCCCGCTCCCGACCGCGAAAGCTCGAGCTTCAGTTCCGTTTCCTGCATAGTGTCCTCGGCGCAGCGTCGCTTCGCATAGTGCGTCATAAACCTGTCACAAACAACTGGACCAGCTGCGTCCGGATCTCAAGCCGGCCGAGGTCGAGGACATCCTGCGCCGCCGCCAGGCGTTCAAGGTGGAGAACGACATCATTGGCCGCGAGGCAGCGATCGGCATCGAAGTGGCCGACAGACAGACCCGCGTGGAAGCCGGGCTGGCGGAAACCGAGACCATCTTGCGGCAGCGCAAGCACGCTGGGATCGGCAAAAGGCACTTGCGACCAAGATTCTCGACCTGCGCGATTCCTCTCCTGCTCCTGTTCTTTGCCTGGACGCAAGCTGTGGGGACGCCTGTTTGCAGCCAGTCGGAATCTCGCCGTCAGACCATGGTGCTGGCCCGGCCGGGCGGGACTGTCAACGACCCGCGACGCGCCTCGTCCACTTGAATATCGTATTCGTGGACGAGCTCGTGCGCCATATGCGCCATCAAGACATCCTAACAAAACGGCCGAAGCAACCTTATCGCCTGAAGAAAGTTTCTGTGTTTCGAAGCCGATTATGTGGCGAAGCCGATATGGCTATCTCACCATCCTGAGTGCCACGGTCGGTGTCGGAGTGAATTGCTCAAAGGTCTGCTACAAGCCTCTACCTAAGCAAGCACTTTGGCGAGAAAGGATTGCGTCTGAGGATGAGAAGGGTTGCCGAGCACGTCCGCTGGCTTTCCTTCCTCGATGATCTCGCCGCCCGCCATGAAGACGATGCGATCAGCCACCTCGCGAGCAAAGCCGATCTCGTGGGTCACCACGATCATCGTCATGCCGCTCTCCGCCAGATCGCGCATCACATCGAGCACGTCCGATACCAGTTCCGGATCTAGTGCGCTGGTCGGCTCGTCGAAGAGGATGAGTTTGGGCTGCATGGCGAGGGCGCGCGCGATCGCCACGCGTTGCTGCTGACCGCCCGAAAGCTGGCGGGGATAAGCGTTGGCCTTTTCAACAAGACCGACCCGCTTCAGGATGGCATGCGCATGTTCTTTCACTTCCTCGCGTGCTTGCCGCTTCACTCCGACTGGTCCCTCCATGATGTTTTGGAGAACAGTCATGTGCGGGAACAGGTTGAAGTGCTGAAACACCATGCCGATGTGGATGCGTTGGCGCACTATCTCATGCTCGTGCATTTCCTGCAGGTAGCCATTGTGCTCCCTATAGCCGATCAGTTCGCCGTCCACTCGGATGCGGCCATGGTCGATACGCTCGAGGTGGTTGATGCAACGCAGAAAGGTGCTTTTACCCGAACCGGACTGACCGAGCAGACATGTCACTTGACCGTTCGAAACGGACAGGTTTATCCCCTTGAGAACCTCTAGAGAGCCGAAGGATTTTCTTACCCCTGTCGCCTGCACCATCAGCTTGCTCTGTGGCCTTGTCTGAAAGGTCATGACGGCCTCCTTTTCTCGCTGGCCGCGAGCGGACGGGCGCGTAATAGCCCGAGAAAGGAGCCGATGCTTTGCCAGGGCGTGGCAGGGAGGTTGCGGCTGCTGCCGCGGGCGTAGTGACGCTCTATGTAATATTGGATGACGCTGAGCACCGAGACGATGATCAGGTACCAGATCACCGCGACCATCAGCAGGGGGATCGTCTCGAACGTGCGCGTATAGATTGTCTGCGCCGCGAAGAGCAGTTCCGGCACCGCGATGATGCTGACCAGCGCCGACATCTTGAGCATGTTGATGGTGTCGTTGCCGAGCGGCGGGATGATGACGCGCATCGCCTGCGGCAGCACAACACGCCGCAAGAGCCGCCAACGCGACATGCCGATCGACTGGGCCGCTTCAGTCTGGCCATGGTCGATGGAGATGATGCCCGCCCGGATGATCTCAGCGCTGTAGGCGGCCTCGTTCAAGCCGAGGCCAAGGATGGCCGCGATATAGGGGGTGATGAGCGCGTTGGCATCAAGCTGGACGAAGTCCGGACCGAAGAAAGGAATGCCGAGCGAAATGTTCGGAAACAGCGCCGAGAGGTTGTACCACAACAGTAGTTGCACCAGCAGCGGCGAGCCACGGAAGAACCACACGAACAGCCATGAGGAGCCCGACAGGACCGGGTTGGGCGATAGCCGCATGACGGCGAGCATCACGCCGAGCACGACGCCCATCACCATGGCGATGGCCGTGAGCTCGAGCGTGCGCCGCACTCCCAGCAGGATCGTGTCGGAGGTAAAGTATTGCCCCACCACGGACCATTCGAAGCGGGGATTGGTGAAGAACGTGTGCACCGTCATGGCCGCAAGCAGCGCTACGAAGGCGACGGCCACCCAGCGCCAAGGGTGCCGGGCCGGCCTGATTGCCAGGTCGATCGTGGGATCGCCGCTCATTTCCGTAGAACCGGTCTCCTTGATGGACATGGCGAACTCCCAGGATTTGGCTGTCGGGTGGCTCCTTACTTGCCGTCGTTTATCGTGGCCTGCTTGATGGCACCGACCTCCTGGCCCCATTTCGCCAGGATCTTGCCGTAGGTGCCTTCATCGATCAGCGCCTGCACGGTGGCCTGCAATGCCTTGGTCAGCTCGTCGGACTCCTTCGGCAACACCAGCCCGTAGGGCCGCGGCGCATAGGAAGTGCCTGGCACCTCGAAGGCGCCCTTGTGCTGTTGCGAAATATAGGCGCCCGCGGAGGTGTCTATCATGGCAACATCGGCCCGGCCCGACTGCAACGCCAGGACGATCTTGCTGGTGCCGGGCAGGACCTTGGCGTTGACTTCCGCCTTGCCGGCCTTCACGCAATCCTCGGAAGCCTTCTTGGCATCCTCGATTTCCGTGGTGCCCTTGTCGATGGCGGCGGTGACGCCGCAGATATCGGCGAGGCTGTGGACGTTCTTGGGATTGCCCTTCTTGACCAGGAAGCCTCCACCGGAGGTGAAATAGTCGACGAAATCGACCTTCTTGCGACGTTCGTCGGTGTCGGTCATCGCCGACATCGCCATGTCGTAGCGCTTGGCCGCAAGCGCGGGAATAATGGCGTCGAAGCTCATATTCTCGAATTCCAGCTTGACCCCGAGCTTCTGGCCGATTGCTTCCGCCAGATCCTTGTCGAGACCGATGATGGTGGTGTTGTCCGTGTCGTAATATTCGAATGGTGGATATTCGACGTTGCTGGCGACCCTGATCGTTCCGGCGTCTTTCAGCTTGGCCGGGAGCATGGCGTTGAGCTTCGGATCCATTTTGGTTGAGATAGCGCTTTCGGCGTGAGCCGAGCCCGCAAGTATCGATCCAGCCAAAAACAAAGCCGCCGCGATGCTCGAGGCGAACCGAGCTCGACTAGAATGTTCATTGCGCATGCGTTTATCTCCCCTGTTGATGCTGTCTTGAAGCTCGCAGTTTTTGACCGGTGAAGCCGGCTGACCGTCGCTAACGCCTCACTCTTCGGTAGGCGCACGATGTTCCCGGCCTCAAGCTCTCTGGTTCCAGGCGTTTGCCCTTGTGCCGCAGGCGAAGACAAAGTTTGCCTATCGATCTTTCCATCGAATCCTTCACTCCGGCCGCACGTCAGAGGCAAGACACCTATAGTAATATATACAACTTTCCAGAATCAGCCTTGTCAAGCGCGATCGTAGCGGGACGCCGTTTTATTCTGACACAGATGACCAACTTGTACTAATATGTGGACACATTCGATCTCAAACGCATCGGCAAGTGGCGACATGAGCAAGACGACGACTAGGACCGAGAAGGAATTGACCCACGGCAATGGCGAGATCGGAGTTTCGCTGGGGCAGCGGGTGCGCAACCATGTTTTGGAGAAAGTTAATTCGGGGGAATGGCAGGAAGGCTATCGAATCCCGTCTGAATCGCGTCTTTCAGAGCAGTTGGGCGCCTCCCGCATGACAATCCATATTGCCATGCGAGATCTCTCCGCCGAAGGCATTCTTGTGCGCCGACAGGGTGCCGGCACTTTCGTCGCCGCCCGCCAGGGTCAATCCACGCTCATGGAATTGCGCAACATACAGTCCGAGATCGAAGCGCGCGGCAATCGCCATACGACTGATGTCATCAAGATGGAGGAGGTCGATAGCGACCTTAATATCGCGACGGAACTGAATGTGGTGCCAGGCACCACGGTATTTCATTCGCTGTTGGTTCATAGAGAGAATGGAAGGCCGCTGCAGATTGAAGACAGATACGTAAACCCGCAGTTTTCTCCGGACTATCTGGAGCAAGACTTCACAAAAATAACGCCCTATGTTCATCTGATGGCCGTTGCTCCCCTGGAGGAGGTCGAGCATATCATCCAGGCCGTCCTGGTTGACGAGTTCAACTGTGAGTTGCTCGAAATGAAGCAGGGAGAGCCCTTGCTTCTGCTGCGCCGCCGCACATGGTCGCGCGGTATGATTGCATCCAGCGCACGCTTCCTGCATCCGGGCTCTCGCTTCAGTCTTGCCGCGCGCATGTCCTTTGGTCGCTAGTTAGTGCTCTCGGAGGCGACGCTCACCCGTCTTGACAGTTGCAGGGCAAGTGAAAGATATCTAAGTCACCTATACAACTATGTGCAATGGATGTCGTCATGTGGGAGCCAATCTTTGCCGTTGGCGATCAGGGATCTGAGGCCCCCAGGCC
>NZ_VFVA01000037.1:0-52993 GCF_006442155.1 Mesorhizobium sp. B2-4-14
ATCTACACCCGCCAGGAGCGGAACGGCATCCTGCTCGGCACCTATGAAAAGGCCTGCAAGCCGTGGTCGCCGGTCAACACGCCGTGGGATTTCGGCCACGAACTGCTGCCGCCGGACCTCGACCGCATCGCGCCGTCGCTGGAAATCGGCTTCAAGCATTTCCCCGGTATCGAGAAGGCCGGCATCAAGCAGATCATCAACGGCCCCTTCACCTTCGCGCTCGATGGCAACCCGCTGGTCGGCCCGGTGCAGGGCCTGACCAATTTCTGGTGCGCCTGCGCCGTCATGGCCGGCTTCAGCCAGGGCGGCGGCGTTGGCCTCGCTCTGTCGAACTGGATGGTCCATGGCGATCCCGGCTTCGACGTCTGGGGCATGGATGTCGCGCGTTTCGGCGAATGGGCCGGCCTGCGCTACACCAACGCCAAGGTGCGCGAAAACTATTCGCGCCGCTTCTCCATCCGCTTCCCCAACGAGGAACTGCCGGCGGCGCGCCCGGCGCAGACGACGCCGCTCTACGACACCATGCTCGCCAACAACGCGGTCATGGGCGACTCGTGGGGGCTGGAAACCCCGCTCTGGTTCGCACCCAAGGGCAAGGAGCCCAAGGACATCGTCTCCTTCCACCGCTCGAACGATTTTGGCCCGATCGGCGAGGAAGTGCGGGCCACGCGCGAGCGCGTCGGCGTCACCGAAATCGCCAACTTCGCCAAATACGAAGTGTCGGGACCGGGTGCGGAAGACTTCCTCAACCGGCTGATGACCAACCGCATGCCGAAGACCGGCCGCATCGTGCTGACGCCGATGATCAACGAGTTCGGCAAGCTGATCGGCGATTTCACCATCGCCAAGGCGGCCGAGGACCGCTTCATGATCTGGGGCTCGTCGGCCGCGCAGAAATACCACATGCGCTGGTTCGAGAAGCACCTGCCCAAGGATGGCTCTGTCCGTATTCACCGCTTCGACCAGACGCTCGTCGGCCTTTCGATCGCCGGACCGAAATCGCGTGACCTGCTGCAGAAGCTGGTCGATGTCGACATCTCGACCAAGGCCTTCCGCTTCATGGACTTCCGTGAGATGGCGGTCGGCGGCGCGCCCTGCATGGTCAACCGCATCACCTACACCGGCGACCTCGGCTATGAAATCTGGATGGCGCCGGCCTACCAGCGCCTTGTCTACAAGGCGATTAAGGACGCCGGTGAAGAGTTCGGCCTGGTCGATTTCGGCATGCGCGCTTTGCTGTCGATGCGCCTGGAAAAGAACTTCCCCACCTGGTTCCGCGAATTGCGCCCGATCTACGGACCGTTCGAAGGCTCGATGGACCGCTTCATCAAGCTCGAAAAGAACGACTTCATCGGCCGCGAAGCGGCCGCCAAGGAACAGGCCGAAGGGCCAAAGCTGCGCCGCGTCTCCTTCATCGTCGACGCTGCCGACGCCGACGTGATGGGCGACGAGCCGATCTGGGCGAAGGTCAGCAAGGATTATGGCACGGTGGAAAAGCCGCATGGCTATGGCGCGCCGCGCTTCGACACCTCAGGCAAGGAAGTACGCGGCTCCAAGGCTGCCGAAGGCGCGTCCGCCGTGCGCGGCATCGTCGACGGCGACTGGCGCGTGGTCGGCTGGGTGACGTCGGGTGGCTACGCACATTACGTCCAGAAGTCCATGGCGCAGGGCTACGTGCCGGCGGCCTTGGCCGAGGACGAAAGCGCCGGGCTGTTCGAGATCGAAATCCTCGGCCATCGCCGTCCAGCCCGCATCAATGTCGAGGCGCCGTTCGACCCGAGCGGCGAGAAGATGCGGACCTGAGTTCAGCCATGGACAGCGCGGCGCCAAAGGGAAGCTTCGGCCGCCACCGCAAGATCATGCCGTTCGACCCCGGCTCGATCGAGGCGTTGCGCGACGCCTCGCGCGAGAAAGCAGCGGGGCTGAACCAGCATGTGCTGGGCTATGGTGCCCAGGCTGATGCGGAATGGGCGGCGGCAGGCATTGCCGCCCCCGATCTGCCGGCGATGCGCCAATACCGGCTCGAGCGCATCCGCGCCGAGCTGAAGCGTCGCGGTTATGCCGGTGCGCTGCTCTACGACCCCGTCAACATCCGCTACGCGACCGATTCGACCAACATGCAGCTCTGGGTGGCGCACAACCCGACGCGGCATTGTTTCGTCGCCACCGATGGTCCCGTGGTGCTGTTCGACTATTTTTCCTGCGAACACCTGTCCGACCGTTCCGGCGTCGTCGACGAGGTACGGCCGGCGGTGTCATGGATGTATCTCTACAGCGGCGACCTGACCGAGCAGAAGGTCCGCCGCTGGGCCGCCGGCATCGCTGACCTGGTCAGGGAACATGGCGGCGGTAACAGCCGTATCGCGGTTGATCACATCGACCCGGAAGGCGTCGAGGAACTCGCACGCCTTGGTGTTTCCATCGGCAATGGCGAAGCGGTGATGGAGAATGCCCGGCTGATCAAATCACCGGATGAGGTTCTTGCCATGCGCCGGGCTATCGTCGCCTGCGAGGCGGCGATGAGTGAGATGGAACAGGCACTGAAGCCCGGCATTTCCGAAAACGAATTGTGGGCGGAACTGCATCGCGGCAACATCGCGCGCGGCGGCGAATGGATCGAGACACGGCTGCTGGCGTCGGGTCCGCGCACCAATCCGTGGTTCCAGGAGTGCTCGTCGCGCATTATCGAAGACGGCGATCTTGTCGCCTTCGACACCGACCTGATCGGCCCCTATGGCTTCTGCGCCGACCTGTCGCGCACATGGCTGTGCGGCGATACAAAGCCGACTGATGAACAGCACGATCTGTTCCGGATCGCCGCCGACCAGATCGGGCACAACACCGAACTGATGCAGCCTGGCATCTCATTCCGCGACCTCGTTGAACGCTCGGCGGTGCCGCCGGGCGACTGTTTCCCGACCCGCTACGGCGTGCTCTACCACGGCGTTGGCCTCGCCGACGAATACCCGACCCTGCCCCATGCCGGCGACTGGACGCCAGACACGCCGGACGGTGTGCTCGAACCCGGCATGGTTTTGTGCGTGGAAAGCTATATCGGCCGGCTCGGCGGGCGCGAGGGCGTCAAGATCGAGGAGCAGATCCTGATCACTGAAAGCGGCAACCAGCAGCTTTCAACCTACCCGTTGGATCAGAGGCTGCTCGGCTAGTTCGGCAAGAGCGTCGCGCATGGCCCGGACTGTCGTTTCCGGCGTCGTCCTGGCGGTGATGAAGGGCAGACCTTTGCGTCGTGCCGTCCAGCCGACGGTCACGACCTTGTGCGCAGCCGGCTCGAAACGCTGCGCCAGCCCCCAGCTTTCACAATCAATCGCGGCGAGATCCGCCCTGCCCTCGGCGACAGCAACGATCGAGCCGCGATGGCCACCGCTTTCGCTGCGCGATGAAAAGATATCGAGACTTTCGCCAGCCGCCTGCAGATCGCGCGTCAGCGCGATGATGCCCGACATGGAATCCAGGCTGTTGAAGGTGAAGCGCTTGCCCCGGATGACATCGAGCGGCAGCAAGGCCATACCGTCCGCGGGTGACCGCACCTCCGGTCCCTCGCCTGCCCGCATCACCAGCGCGCTCGAATAAAGCTCACCCTGCCCGCCCTCATAGGCGTCGTAGCTCGGCTGGCCGACCACCTGCACATGGCTCGACAGCCCAAGCTCCATTGGCCCCCAGCAGGCCTGCGCGAACAGCAGCGCCGGGTGCAGCCATATTTCGTGGAAATCGAGTTCGTCCGCCGGCAATGTCGCCGGATCTGGCGCGATCAAAGCTCCCAGGGCATCGCGTATGCCGCCCGGAGCCGGCGGCAAATCGCCATTTCGCCGCACGATGGTTTTCGGCGCATCGATCCCTTTTTGCCGGAAGGCATCACGCAACTGAGCCCATTGGGCATCGACCTCGCCGAGTGCTTCTGGCCAGTCATACATAGGCAAAGCAGCAACAAATTCGCTCATGCCGGCACTCAATCACCATGCCTGGAGAAAGGATCGCAGAAACACGGCGCCCAATCAGAATTGGGCGACACGGATCCCGGGCTGTCCAGGAACTATTCCTTGGGCGGCTCGGCGGGCACCGGCGCGGTGCCGAGCCCATTGATGTTGCGCGCGCGGATACGCGGCTTGAAGGCCCGGCCGTGCTCAGGCGCGCGCCGCAGAACCGGATGCACGATCGGTTCCTTGGCCTTGAAGGCATAGGATTTGATCAGCGCGAAGTAGTTCGGATAGGCATAGCCGTTGTTCATCCGCAGCCAGTCGTCGCGGCGGTCGCGAAACAGTTTCGGCAGCCGATACCAAGCAACGGTGGGGCTCTTGTGATGCACGAAGTGCAGGTTGTTGTTGAGGAACAGGAATGACAGCGGCGAGCGCTCGACGATCACGGTGCGGCCTTCCGGGTGCTCGGACCATTGATGCTCGGCAAAGGTGCGGATCGCGATCAGCGACTGGCCGAGCCAGACCGGCGCAAAAATATAAAGCCACAGCGGAATGCCGAAGCCGAACTGCACGATCGGCACCACGACGGCGAGACCGATGGCATGCAACAGCCAGGCTTTGCGGATCACCTTGTCGCCGGCCATTGCATGCTTGGCGTCGTCGATGAAGAAGCCGATACAGGACAGCCAGGGGCCGAGGAAAAAGCGGCCGGCCATCGTATTGTTGATCTTGAGCAGGAATTTCATCGTCGGGGGCAGTTCGTCATGCTGCCACAGCGCCTGATAGTAGCTTTCCGGATCGTCGAGCGGATCGGTCAGCCGCTCATCGGCATGGTGGCGCAAATGAAGCGTCTTGAAGCGGCGGAACGGCCAGACCAGACCGATCGGCAGGAAGACGAAAGCTTCATTGATCAACGCGCTGCGCGTCGGATGGCCATGCAGCACTTCGTGCATGATCGACGACTGCAACGCCAAGGTGAAACCGAGCATGACGAGCGCCAGGATGGGATAGGAGGGCCAGAGCAGGAAGCCGGTGGCAAGCCATGTTCCGTAACAGAAGAAAGCGAGGACCACCGTAGGCCATTCGATGGCCGGTGTACTGCGTCGCTTGATGCTCTTGCCTGCCATGCTATCGACCACTGTCCCTCAGCCGCCGGAACCCCAACTGGTTCCTGACAGCATTGTGTCAGGAGAGATGATTCCACTCAACGCGACAAAGTGTACAAAATGTTGCGTCTGCGCATTTTTGGCCGCATATGTTGTACATTGTAAACAGTCTTAGGGATTCGTTTACGCCTAAAGTCCCCATAGGGCTCTTTCGGCGCAAATTTTTCCTCCCGAAGCAAGGAGCGATAGGATGGACAAACGCGACTTGTCGACGATTTTTCGGGAGCGCCTGAAGCTGCTCCTGACACGCTCGGACCTGAACCAGTCGGCATTCGCGACAGCCGTCGGCATCGATCGGTCGGCTCTGTCGCAGTTGATGTCGGGCGCCTCGACACGCCTGCCGAGGGCCGAAACGCTGCTCAACATAGCCGCCGAATTCAAGGTATCGCTGGACTGGCTGCTTGGCCTCAGCCAGGACGAAGGCGTCACCGGTGAAATCCGCGAAAGCCTGGAGATCGAGGAAGCGCCGGACGGTTTCGACCGCACGCTGCTCGCCAAATGGTTCGCTGAAGCCGCGGGCACCAAGATCCGCTATGTGCCGGCCGGCATTCCCGATCTCCTGCGAACCCACGCGCTCGTCGATTACGAGGCCAACATCACCAACAGGAGCCGTCTGGCACAGGCCAGCGAGACCCGATACCGCATCGAATACAATCGGCGCCCGGAAACCGACATGGAAGTCTGCATGCCGCGTCACACGCTGGAGATCTTCGCACGCGGCCTCGGCGTGTGGGACCGTTTCCCCGCGGCCGACCGTCAGCAGCAGCTTACCCATATGGCGACACTGCTCGACGACCTCTACCCGACCTTTCGCCTGTTTCTTTATGACGGCCGCATGCGCTATTCGATCCCGCTGACCATCTTCGGCCCCTATCGCGCCGCCATCTATGTCGGCGACATGTATGTGGTGCTGAACGCCACTCAGCCGGTGCAGGCACTGACCCGGCATTTCGACAATCTGATCCGTGCCGCCGACGTCAACCCGCATGAGGCCGCTGCCTTCGCGCGCAATCTGGCCGGCATGCCGTTCGCATCAGGCTCTGTCTAAGCGGCGTGAGGAATGGCAACCGCCTGAGCGATGGTCCGGTTGCTATTTCATTGACTAGACATAAAGACTTCTTTATATCCTTATTCGAATTCAGAACACGAAAGCCAATCCGATGACGACCACCAACCCGATCGACGCACTTCTGGCTGAAAAGGGCGTGCTCTTGGCCGATGGCGCCACGGGCACCAATTTGTTCGCCATGGGACTGGAGGCCGGCGAGGCGCCGGAACTGCTGAACGAGACGGCGCCCGACACCATTACCAGCCTGCACCAGAATTTCGTCGATGCCGGCGCCGACATCATCCTCACCAATTCCTTTGGCGGCACCCGCCACCGGCTGAAGCTGCACCACGCGCAGGACCGCGTGCATGCGCTGAACAAGCGCGCCGCCGAAATCGCCCGCGCTGTCGCCGACCAGGCCGACCGCAGGGTGATTGTTGCGGGCTCCGTCGGCCCGACGGGTGAACTGCTGGTGCCGCTTGGCGCCATGACCTATGACGAGGCGGTCGATGCCTTCGCCGAGCAGATCGAAGGTCTCAAGGAAGGTGGCGCCGAAGTCGCCTGGATCGAGACCATGTCGGCGCCCGACGAGATTCGCGCCGCGGCGCAAGCCGCCATCCGCGTCGGTCTGCCCTACACCTATACCGGCTCCTTCGACACTGCCGGGCGCACCATGATGGGCCTGCTGCCGAAAGACATACACGGCGTCGTCGATGGCCTTTCCGAGGCCCCGCTCGGCGTCGGAGCCAATTGCGGTGTCGGCGCCTCCGATATCCTGGCGTCGCTGCTCGACATGACCGATGCGAAGCCGGAGGCGACCGTCATCGTCAAGGGCAATTGCGGCATTCCCGAATTCCGCGGCACCGAAATCCACTATTCCGGCACGCCCGAACTGATGGCCGACTATGTGCGCCTCGCCGTCGACGCCGGGGCAAAGATTGTCGGTGGCTGCTGCGGCACCTCGTTCCAGCATCTTGCCGCCATGCGCAAGGCGCTCGATGCCCATACCAAGGCGGATCGCCCGACGGTTGAGAAGATCGTCGAGCGTATCGGCCCGATGCGCAACAAGGTGGCGACGGAGAACACCGCCGAGACCAGCGAAGCCCGCCGCGAGCGGCGTCGCAGCCGGACCTGATATCTCTCGGTTTATTCGCTGTAGTCGGCGTAGCTTGACTGCGCCGACTTGAAGTCGACGACACTATCGCCGCGCATCGTCATCAGCGCACCCGACGTGGCGGGGTCCGTGATCTGTTCCAGCATGGCGCGAAAACGATCATTGGTCAGTGCCGACATGGCGGTGTGGCGCGCCTGCGCGACATCATCGCTGATGCGTCTGGATTCGGCCGACGGGGTTGATGAAACCGCCAAAGCGTCCCGTGCCGGTGGTATCGAACTGACGAACGTTCTGATCTGCAATTCCGGCTCCCTCAAGCCCGTGGACATGACGGGTTTAGCAAGCAGGGGGTTGCGATCCGGTACCGGAAATGCCGCGCAATTTAACGAACTGGACCATTCCGCGAAAAAAGGCCGGCAAGGGAATATCCCCTCGCCGGCCTGCCTTACCCGCTCGTGGGCCGGTTTCCGCTATCGGAACGACCCCATCATCTGAAAACCGGCCGTATTGCCACTACCGGTTACCGCCCAGCGCCGAGGCAAGGCGCACAAGCGAGAGGAACTCGGACCTGTACCCAAACGGGTCGGGCCCCCGGGCGGCAGTGGCGATCTCCATGATCTTGTCGTAACCGAACTTCGCGGTCGCATCCTCGTCGCGCAACTTCTGGCCGAAGGCCGCGACCGCGACCGAGAAGCGCTGGTCGGTGCCCGCCTGGTCGAACGACGACACCTCGTTGGCCGAGGTCACCGGCGTGGTGATCAGCTTCGAGACGTCCTCGTTCGGCAGCTTGTAGCGGATCTTGACGAAGGCATATTCGTCCGCGTTGGCGACACCGCCATTGTTGACCGTGGCCTGACCGTAACGCAGCGGATCGATCTGCTCGCCACCGCTGCCCTTGGGCGTAATCTCATAGATCGCGGTGACCGAATGGCCCGAGCCGATATCGCCGGCATCGACGTGGTCGTTGTTGAAATCCTCACGGTTGAGCGCCCGGGTCTCGTAGCCGATCAGGCGGTATTCCGAGACCTTGCTCGGATTGAACTCGACCTGGATCTTCACGTCCTTGGCGATAGGGAACAGCGTCGAGGAGGCATCCTCGACCAACACTTTTTCCGCCTCGGCCAGTGTGTCGATATAGGCGGCGGTGCCGTTGCCGTTCTGCGCGATGGTCTGCATCATCCGGTCGTTCAGATTGTCGTGGCCGAAGCCGAACACCGACAGGAAGACGCCGGTCTTGCGTTCCTGTTCGATCAGGCGCTTCAGGTCGTCGTCATCGCTCTGGCCAACATTGAAGTCGCCATCGGTGGCCAGCATCACCCGGTTGACGCCGTCCTTGACGAAGGATTTTTGCGCCAGCCTGTAGGCCTCCTTGATGCCCGCCTCGCCGGCCGTGCTGCCACCGGGCGTCAGCTTGTCGATGGCATTGAGTATCTTGTCCTTTTCGGACGCCTTGGTCGGCTCCAGGACGGTGCCCGCATCACCGGCATAGGTGACGATCGATACGGTGTCGTCCGGCTTGAGCTTGTTGACCAGCAGCCGGAAGGCCGACTGCAGAAGCGGCAATTTGTCGGGTTCGTCCATCGAGCCCGAGACGTCGATCAGGAACACCAGATTGGCCTTCGGCTGCTCGGTCGGCTTGATATCGAATCCCTTGATGGCGACGTGCATCAGCTTGGTGTGATCATTCCACGGCGTCGGCATGACGCTGACGGTCGAATTGAACGGCGTCGACGCCGAGTCCGGCCCCCTCCAGTCATAGGGGAAGTAGTTGATCATCTCCTCGACACGAACCGTATCGGCCTGCGGCAAGGACCCTTCCTTCAGCGAACGTCGCACGAAGGAATAGGAGGCGGTGTCGACGTCGATCGAGAAGGTCGAGACCGGCTCCTCCGCCGTGGCGTGAACGGGGTTGGTCTTGAAGTCCTCGATGCGATTGCGGTTTTCCTCTTGCGGCGCAATCTGGTCGGCTGGGATGGCCGGCGGCTGCACCATCAGTTTGGACTCGCCTGCCCGCATTCGGGCAGCCTGCGAGGCGCTGGGCGCGCTAGTGGTGTTGGCCAGCGGAAGCGGTGCCGGCGCGGGCTCTGCCAGAACGCCACGCTCCTGAGCGCTCTGCTGTGCCGATCCGGCAGCGGTGGATTCGGGCTTCGGCGGTGGGGGCGGCGCCACAAGCACATCGGCGGCATCGCGGCTTTCGACATCCGCGCCGGCTTTCTTGTCCGTCGTCGGCACCGTGGCCGCGAGCGGCTCGTTGATCGGCTGATCTCTCGGCGCCTGCTTGGCCAGCGGCTTCACTGACGCCGGCTTGTCGGCAAGCGTCTCGGTGACCTTCTGGTCGCCGCTAAACGGCGACGGCTCCCTCAGCAGATGGAAGGCGGCGTATCCGGCGATCGGCAGGGCGACGAGCCCGGCAAGGGCCGGCGTGGCGATGAGTTTCTTTTGCATGATTTCGCTCCAGAGCTTTTGTGCTCGCTCTGTGAGACGAAGACCGCCAATCGATCCTTGGGTGGCTGTCGAAATATTTTCCTGTTCGTATGCGCGCATGGCGGCCTCGAAGGCGCGTGCCTTCGCGCTCTCGCCCGGCGCCGGTACTGCTGTGTCGCGCAGCTTTCTGAGTTCGTTGTCGTCGACCATGGTCACACTTCCCCGGCCGAGCGCATCAGCGTTTTCAGCCGTTTCTTCGCTTCATGGATGTGCCAGGAAACCGTCGTCTCCGAGATCGCCATCGCCTCGGCGGCGGCCGCGTGGCTCAAGCCCTCGCCATAGACAAGCAGCACGGCATCGCGCTGCTTGTCCGGAAGCCGCCGCACCGCCACCCACAGGGCCTCGGACGGGTCTTCCGGTTCGGCCGAGGCCTCGCCGGAAATCAGCGCATGAACACCGTAGGC
Organism: Mesorhizobium sp. B2-4-14; assembly: GCF_006442155.1. Lineage (NCBI taxonomy): Bacteria > Pseudomonadati > Pseudomonadota > Alphaproteobacteria > Hyphomicrobiales > Phyllobacteriaceae > Mesorhizobium > Mesorhizobium sp. B2-4-14. The sequence continues at coordinate 10,152 of NZ_VFVA01000037.1, forward strand.
TTCGGTCTTCACCGTTTCGCGCGCGGTCTTGCGTATCATGTCGCGCGCCGCGTTCATCGTCATGGTGTAGAGCCAGGTGGTGAAGGCGCCGTCGCCGCGATAGTCGCGGATCGCCCGGCCGAGCCGGACACAGACTTCCTGGGCGATATCCTCGGCATCGGCCTTCCTGCCGTACCAGCGATAAGCGGCGCGATAGACGAAGTCGTAGTGACGCTCCAGCAATTTGCCGAAGGCCCCCCGGTCTCCGCCCTTCGCCCGCCTGATCAGTTCGGCGTCGGAGGCTTCGCTCTCATCCAGCATCATCGCCATCATTTGCCTGTTGGACGAAGGCTAATGGCTAATCCTTGGGATCGTGGAAAGATTTTTTGTGAGGTCGTTCTTCCCCTCCCCGTGAACGGGAGGTGCCCGAAGGGCCCATGAGGGGCGGAGCGAGATCTCGAAGGTTTTCTCGGCCTCGCCGAGCGCCTTCCCCGGCAGAAAGCTCTACACCAGCGTCTCCGCAAACAGCGCCGTCAACCGCCTCCAATGCCGCTCGGCGCCAGTTTCGTCATAGACGCTATGGTCCGGCACACACCAGCCATGCGCCATGCCGACATAGTTCTCGATCGTGTGGTCGACTTCGGCAGTCCGCAGTGCCTCCTCCAGCCGCGTCGACTGTTCGGGCGGAAAACTCCGGTCGACACCCGCCATGCCGACATAGACACGCGCCTTGAAGGCGGCCGCCTTGCGGTGTGGGCTGTCGGCGGCATCGCTGGCCAGATTGCCGCCGTGGAAGCTGGCGGCGGCCTTGATGCGGTCCGGATAGGCCGCGGCCGCGTTAAGCGCCCGCGCACCGCCCATGCAATAGCCGACGGTGCCGAGCGGGCCGGTGGCACCTTCGGCGGCAAGAGCGTCCAGAAACGCGGCGCTGTCGCTGATGGTCATCTCCTGCGTCGTGCCGGTGACCAGCGCCATCAGCGCTGCCTTGGTCTTCTCGTCAGCGAAGGCGGTCTTGGCGTCGAACGGACCATAGGGCGCGTTGCGATAAAAAAGGTCGGGAACCAGCACCGCATAGCCCTCGTCCGCCAGCCGCTCGGCCATATCGTCGAGCGCCGGTCGCGGACCGAAAGCGTCCTGATAGAGAATGATCCCGGCCTTGGTCGGTGAAGCGGCGGACGAGCGGAACAGCCCTGCTCTTGCGACACCATCGCCGGTCTTTATCTCGATATTGCGTTTTGCCATGGCCGGGTCCCTTGTGATCGTGGCACATACATATCGGCGCCGGTTGGAAGGGCAAGGCCAGGCTGACGGGCGGCGTTCACAAAAGCGTATCGACCGGCCACGATGCATATTCCCCGCAAAGGAGCCACGGGGGTGTATGTGGCAAGTTCTTTTCGTGCATTCGCCGGCATCTTTGCCGCCGGCGGCGTGCCGCTAGCGCATGAAGCTCGCCATATGAAAGGCCTGGACCTCCGGCGGATAGCGGTAGGACGTGCCATGAGGACAGGCATTTCGGTCAAGGCAACCGCCGCTCCGGCAGGGCTCCCCATCTGCTCCCCGCACATGCGCCAGGCAGGTTTGGTAGGCGAACCCCTCGATCGAATAGGCGCCGACCGGACAGGATTTCAGGCAGGGTTTGTCGACACAGGCGTCGCAAAGATGGATCGCCGCGGCCTGCTCCGGAAGCGCGATCTCGTCCTCGAACAGCAACGCGCCGCGATAGGCATGCCAAAGCCCGTATCGTGGATGCATGAGAATACCGAGCGGCGACGGTTTTAGCCCCTCTGCCCGCATCGCCCATTGCTGGAATGGCAGATAGGGACGGTCGGAGGGCGAGACGGCGCGGGCACCAAACTTCTCCGCGACCGCGCCGATCACGTCGCGTGACCACGCATCGAGAGGATTGGCGATGACCTGCGTCTGCCTTTCCCGCCAGCGCAGGAAATGCGGCCAGGGTGCCGCGCCCGCCTGCCCTACGAGCAGGACGGACCTTGCGCCAGCGCCCGAGGCGCTAGGAGGAACATCCTCATCATCGGGAAAGACAAAGCCGCCGCGCAGGATGAGCCCGTGGGCGCCAAGCGCGGCCGCGATCTCCTCGATCATGCCGCGCACAGACTCATCCCTTCTTGTCCGGATCGGAAAAAGCGCTCCGCCAGACTTCCTTGTGGATGATATTGGCGACTTTAGCCCCGCCTGACTCGGGCTCCTTTCAAGTGAAGGCGTCGGGCATCGACCCCTTCTTCCTGGCGATGAAGTCCTTCAGCGCTTCGTCGATGCTCGGGTCGAGTTGCGGCGCCTCGTAGCTTTCCAGCCAACGGCGGGCGAGATCGTTGGCACGCTGCGGTGCGGTCTTCTCGCCCTCGGCCAGCCACTGCTCATAGGAATTGTTGTCGGCGATGTTGGACCGGTAGAACGCCGTCTGGAAATTGGCCTGGGTGTGGTCGCAACCGAGATAATGGCTGCCCGGGCCGACCTGGCGGATGGCGTCCATGGCCTGGCCGTTTTCGGACAGATCGACGCCTTCGCAGAATTTCTGCTGCATGCCGAGCTGGTCGATGTCCATCATGAATTTTTCGTAGCAGGAGGCCAGCCCGCCCTCGAGCCAGCCGGCCGAATGCAGGACGAAGTTGGTACCGGCAAGGATGGTCGAGTTCAGCGTGTTGGCGCTTTCATAGGCCGCCTGTGCATCCGGGACTTTCGAGGCGCACAGCGAGCCGCCGGTGCGGAACGGCAGGCCGAGCCGGCGGGCGAGTTGCGCCGCGCCGTAAGACACCAATGACGGCTCCGGCGTGCCGAAGGTCGGCGCGCCCGATTGCATCGAGATCGACGAGGCGAAGGTGCCGAACAGCACCGGCGCGCCCGGCCGGATCAGCTGCGTGAACGAGGCGCCCGCCAGCACCTCGGCCAGAACCTGCGTCAGCGTGCCGGCGACCGTCACCGGGCTCATTGCGCCGGCCAGGATGAACGGCGTGACGATGCAGGCCTGGTTGTGGCGCGAATAGACCTTCAGCGCGCCCAGCATGGTCTCGTCGAACACCATCGGCGAGTTGGCGTTGATGAGGCTGGTCAGGACCGTGTTGTTCTCGACAAAGTCGTCGCCGAAGACGAGCTTGGCCATCGCCACGGTGTCCTCGGCGCGCTCCGGCGCCGTCACCGAGCCCATGAACGGCTTGTCGGAATATTTGATATGCGCGTAGACCATGTCGAGGTGGCGCTTGTTCACCGGCACGTCGACCGGTTCGCACACCGTGCCGCCCGAATGGTGGATCGACGGCGCCATATAGGCGAGCTTCACGAAATTCTGGAAATCCTCGATCGTCGCGTAGCGCCTGACACCATCGAGGTCGCGCACGAAGGGCGGGCCATAGACCGGCGCGAACACCGTGGCATTGCCGCCGATCTGCACCGAGCGCTCGGCATTGCGGGCATGCTGGGTATAGATGGATGGCGCGGTCTTCAGCAGCGAGCGGCAGAGACCTTTCGGGAAATGGACGCGCTCGCCCTTGACGTCGGCGCCAGCCTCTTTCCAGAGCTGCAGCGCTTCGGCGTCGTCGCGGAAGATGATGCCGATTTCCTCGAGCACCGTATCGGTGTTCTTCTCGATCAGGGCCAGCCCTTCCTCGTTGAGCACCTCATAGACGTTGATCTTGCGTTTGATATAGGTGAGTTGGGTGCCGGGCCCGCCGCCGGAGCGCGCCGCGCGCCTGGCCGCTGCTCCGCCGCTGGCACCGCGCCCACGCCGGGCGTTTGACGCTTCCTGGTCGACTGCCGCGTGTTCGCTCATGATCGCTCTTCCCTGAATATGGCCTGGCCTGAATATGACCTGGCCTGCCTATGGCTGGTCCGTAACCGTTGGGGCCGCATGGCGCGGCTTTCGCCGGATCGTAGCCATGCACCCTATTCGAAACGGCCAGTCCGCGCCAACGCCTGTCGCAAAATCGACAAGAAAACCAATAGATTTTCCAGTCGCTTTCCTTTTGCGGGAAGTCGCAAATCAGCTATGGATACCTGCCCGTTGCGGGTTAGGTATGAACGCCAATATTTTGTGCCTTGCGACACAGTCGCGATGCCGTGAGGAGCTGGGTTAAAATGTCTGACGACGAGATCATCCTTTCCGACCTTTCCGACGACGAGCTTGTGCAGCAGATGCACGACGATCTCTATGACGGGCTCAAAGAAGAGATCGAGGAAGGCACGCGCATCCTGCTCGAGCGCGGCTGGGCGCCTTATAAGGTGCTGACCGAAGCGCTTGTCGAAGGCATGCGCATTGTCGGCGAAGATTTTCGCGACGGCATTCTGTTTGTTCCCGAGGTGCTTTTGTCCGCCAATGCGATGAAGGCCGGCATGTTCATCCTGCGCCCGCTGCTCGCCGCCACCGGCGCGCCCAAGCAGGGCAAGATGGTGATCGGCACCGTCAAGGGCGATATCCACGATATCGGCAAGAACCTCGTCGGCATGATGATGGAAGGCGCCGGCTTCGACGTCATCGATCTCGGCATCAACAACGCGGTCGAGAAGTATCTGGATGCAATCGAGCAGCATCAGCCCGACATCATCGGCATGTCGGCGCTGCTCACCACCACCATGCCCTATATGAAGGTCGTCATCGACACCATGAAGGAAAAGGGCATCCGCGACGACTATGTCGTGCTGGTTGGCGGCGCGCCGCTCAACGAGGAGTTCGGCAAGGCTGTCGGCGCCGACGCTTATTGCCGCGATGCGGCGGTGGCGGTCGAGACCGCCAAGGACTACATGAAGCGCAAGCACAACGTCCGCGCTTCAGCCTGAGCCTGACGGCGCTGCAATGAGCCAATAAAAAGCCGCGCCTTGCAGCGCGGCTTTTTTGTTCCCAGATGATGGGGAAGGCCGCGCGGATCAGGGCTTGGTGACGGTGTCCTTGACCGCCCTGGCCGTCGATTTGACGTCCTTGCCGACGCCGCGGACGGTGTTCGCGCAAGCCGTAAGGGCCAGGGCACAGGCAAGAACGGCAATAGCCGCTACGCGTAGCAGTTTCATGGACGGCGTCTCCCTCAATGGATAAATTAGCCCCGTGGCAACAAAGGCCGGCTCGACTGGTTCCATCATGGCCAAGACACAGAAAACCAAACCGAATCAAGCGGACAAGGTGCTCATCATCGCCTGCGGGATGATTGCCCGCGAGGTGTTGACCGTCAAGGAACAGCTCGGGCTGGATCACCTCGAATTGACATGTTTGCCGGCGGAGTTCCATTTCTATCCCGACCGCATCGCACCGGCCATGGACAAGGCGATCAAGAAGGCCAAGGCAGAGGGTTATGAGCACATCTTCGTCGGCTATGCCGATTGCGGCACTGGCGGCCTGCTTGACCGCGTCCTGGAGAAACATGGCGTCGAGCGCATGGCTGGACCGCACTGCTTCGCCTTCTATCAAGGCATGGAAGCCTACGCGAAGGTCGCAGACGACGACATGATGTCCTTCTACATGACGGACTTCCTCTGCCGTCAGTTCGATGCCTTCTTCATGAAGCCGCTCGGCCTCGACAAGCACCCGGAGCTGATCAAGGACTATTTCGGCAACTACGAGAAGCTGATCTACCTCGCCCAGACCGACGATCCGGAACTCGACAAGGTCGCCGAGAAGGCCGCCGCCATGCTTGGCCTCGCCTATGAGCGCCGCGCGACCGGCTTCGGAGATTTGACAGCGGGGCTGGCAAGTGCCGCGGCACAGAGCTGACAACTAGGCCGCCCCTCCCCGGCCCGCAATGCAGCCAGCACATCGGCAAAGCTTGTCCTGCAGACGAATCCCAACCTGTCTCTCGCCGGCGACGCATCGGAGACCGGGTTCAAGCGCTGACGATGCTCGGGGCGCCTGATCACCAAGGATTAACCCGGACGCCCTAGCATAGCACGTGCCAAGGCCGGAGCCGGCCGCGTCTTGTCCAGCGGTGCGTCGCGAACCATGGAACCCCAGAAGTCGAACATCGTCGTCGTCACCGAAGGCGGGCCGCATATCTGGGCGGTCATCAACGCCATCGCCGACAGTTTGGGTCCCGTCAACGTCATCCTCGAAGCGCCTGAGTCCAAAAAGCAATTGCTGGTCAGGCGCGCCCGGCGCCAGGGTTGGGTCCCCGTCATCGGCCAGTTGGGCACGATGGTGCTGACGCGCCTGGGAAAGCGCTTCTTTGCCGGTCATGCCGACAGGATGATCGCCGAGCAGAACATGCAGCCCGAACCGAAACCGGGGCAGTCGATCATACACGTCCCCTCCGCCAACGCACCCGAATGCCTGGATGCCATAGCCACCCTCCGGCCGGGCGTCGTGTTTCTCGCCGGCTGCCGGATGCTGACGCGCGCCACGCTGTCGAAGATCACTTGTCCCGTTATCAACTACCACGCCGGCATCACCCCCAAATACCGTGGCATGAACGGCGGCTACTGGGCGCTGGCATCGGGTGATGCGCAAAATTTCGGCACCACCGTGCTGTTGGTCGATGCCGGCGTCGACACCGGCGGCGCGCTGCGGCAGGCGCGCGGCAAACCCGAACGCGGCGACAACATCTCAAACTATGCCCTGCGACAGGCCGCCTTTTCGCGCGACATCTGCGTGGCGGCGGTCCGCGATGTCCTGGCTGGAAGGCTCGCCACCATCGATCCGGGCTTGCCGTCACGGCAATGGTATCATCCGACCATCTGGTTCTATCTCTGGACGGGCCTCAGAACCGGAATCTGGTAGCTCTTCCTCGTCCGGACCAGCATGACGCGACGCAGCTTTCCGGCACGCCCAGCCCGCCGCCGGCACACGCCGGAAACGAATAAACGCACCTTTCATTTTACGACATCCAAATGCGTCGCTTTTGAATGCGCGCGCGTCGTCCCATAACAAGCGGGCCAACGAGGCTTGCGGCAATGCTCCAAAGTTCGAGGAGCGAGAATTCATGGCCGATCTTATCGTCGTCTACTGGCGCGACATCCCTGCCCAGGTCATCGTCAAGAAGGGCCGGCAGAACGCCAAGCGCGAACTGCCGCTGCGTTTCACCGAGGCGATCGACATGTGCGCCATGCGCACCGGCGCCGGCGGCACCGACGACTATCTCGCCGAATGGCGCAAGGCCGATCCGGTCCCGGTCGGCGACGATCTCGAAGCCGAGGTCGAAAAGGCCTTTCACGAGCTTGATGCGAAATATGACCGCGAGCGGCTGGTCGCTCTGGTCAAGGCGGGTGGCAAAGAAAATGTCTGACACGACTCCTGTCAAAGATGGCCAAAGGGTTGTCCAGCCGGTTACCCAGGCCACATTGGTCAAGAAGGCAGCGCCGAAATCCGACTACAAGCCGGCCGACGTGTCGCCGCAGCGGCGCGTACAGCGTTCCTTTGCGGTGAGATTGTGGTCTATTCGGCACTCGCGATTGCTCGAATGGTTCTATGCCCGCTTCGCAGACACCTTCCTGCTGCTGCATCCCTTATGGAAAGGCATCGGCTACGGCCGCGTCGAAGCCCCGGTGAAGTTCGTCGAGAAGCGCGTCAAGGGCTTCATGTTCGACTGTCGCATGTGCGGCCAATGCATCCTGTCGTCGACCGGCATGTCGTGCCCGATGAACTGCCCCAAGCAATTGCGCAACGGCCCATGCGGCGGCGTGCGCGCCAATGGCAATTGCGAGGTCGAGCCCGATATGCCCTGCGTCTGGGTCAAGGCCTGGGAAGGTTCGCAGAACATGGTCAACAACGACAAGATCCTGACCGTACAGAAGCCGGTCGATCAGTCGTTGCGCGAAACTTCGGCCTGGCTACGTGTCACCGCGCAGGCGGCGGCAGCCCGTGAAGCCGCCGCCGCGCCAAAGACCGGAGCCGCCGCATGAGCGCCCGTCAGCGCGACGAGAACCCGGCCGGCATTCACCTGCCGCTCGATCCCCTGCCCGGCCACTCTTCACGCGGCCGCCTGGAGCGTGTGCTGCGGCGCGGCGAATTTGCGGTGACGACCGAACTCAATCCGCCGGACAGCGCCGATCCCGAGGACGTCTACAACAGGGCCAGGATCTTCGATGGCTGGGTCGACGCCATCAACGCCGTCGATGCCTCGGGCGCCAACTGCCACATGTCCTCGGTCGGCATCTGCGCGCTTCTGACCCGCATGGGCTATGCCCCGATCATGCAGATCGCCTGCCGCGACAAGAATCGCATCGCCATCCAGGGCGACGTCCTGGGCGGCGCCGCCATGGGTGTCGCCAACATGCTGTGCCTGACCGGCGACGGCGTGCAGGCTGGCGACCAGCCCGGGGCCAAGCCGGTGTTCGACCTCGATTCCATGTCGCTGCTCGAAACCGTCCGCATCATGCGCGACAACGGCAAGTTCCTGTCCGGCCGCAAGCTTACGACGCCGCCGCAGATCTTCCTCGGCGCGGCCGTCAACCCGTTCGCGCCGCCCTTCGACTTCCGCCCGATCCATCTCGGCAAGAAGATCGCCGCCGGCGCGCAGTTCGTGCAGACGCAGTATTGCTTCGACGTGCCGATGTTCAAGACGTTCATGCAGAAGGCGCGCGATCTCGGCCACACCGAGAAGGTGTTCATCCTGTGCGGCGTCGGCCCGCTCGCCTCGGCCAAGACGGCCAAATGGATCCGCTCCAATGTGCCGGGCATCCACATTCCGGATACCGTCATCAAGCGGCTCGAGGGCGCCCAGGACCAGAAGAAGGAAGGCAAGCAGCTCTGCATCGACATCATCAACGAGGTGAAGGAAATATCAGGCGTCTCGGGTGTCCATGTGATGGCCTACCGCCAGGAGGAATATGTCGCCGAGATCGTCGATGAATCGGGCGTGCTCAAGGGCCGCCAGCCATGGAAGCGTGAGATTCGTCGCGACGATCAGATGGTCGCCGACCGGCTCGACCGCATCTTGCATGAGGACATTACCGAAACCCAGGTGGACATGGTGAAGACCGCGCATTGATCCGCGCGGAGAGCGACCATTCGCTTGATCAAAATCAGATAACGATATAAAGAACTCTTTATATCACGACGGAGAGATTTCATGACCCGGACCATCGTTGCCTCGGCGACACGAGAAATCATCATCGGCTTCGACCAGCCCTTCTGCGTGATTGGCGAGCGCATCAACCCGACCGGCCGCAAAAAGCTCGCCGCCGAGATGGTGGCCGGCAATTTCGAGACCGTCATCAAGGACGCGCTGGAACAGGCAGCCTGCGGCGCCACCATGCTCGACGTCAATGCCGGCGTCACCGCCGTCGACCCGAACGCGACCGAGCCGGCACTGTTGGTGAAGACACTGGAGATCGTTCAGGGATTGGTTGACCTGCCGCTGTCGATCGACTCGTCGGTGACCGCCGCGATCGAGGCCGCGCTAAAGGTCGCCAAGGGCCGCCCGCTGGTCAACTCCGTCACCGGCGAGGAAGAGAAGCTCGAAGCCATCCTGCCGCTGGTCAAGAAGTACAATGTTCCGGTCGTCGCCATCTCCAATGACGAGACCGGCATTTCGATGGATCCGGACGTGCGCTTCGCCGTCGCCAAGAAGATCGTGCAGCGCTGCGCCGATTTCGGCATTCCGGCGCACGATGTCGTCGTCGATCCGCTGGTCATGCCGATCGGCGCGCTGGGCGATGCCGGCCGCCAGGTGTTTGCCCTGCTGCGCCGTCTGCGTGAAGAGCTCAAGGTCAACACCACCTGCGGCCTGTCCAACATCTCCTTCGGCTTGCCGCATCGTCACGGCATCAACGCCGCCTTCATCCCGATGGTGATCGGCGCCGGCATGACCTCGGCGATCATGAACCCGGTGCGGCCGCAGGAAATGGAAGCCGTGCGCGGCGCCAATGTGCTCAACGGCACCGACGAGAACTGCACCAACTGGATCAGGACCTACAAGGACTACAAGCCGTCCGAAGGCGGCCAGGCCGTTGCCGCTCCGACCGCTGTCAACGCGCCGGGCGAAGGCGGCAGCAATGGCGGCCGCCGCCGTGGCGGCCGTGAAGCCCGCATGGCAAGGGGATAAGCGCGCAATCGTGAATTCACCTGCAAACATTACCGATCCGCTCGTGCTGTTCATGCCGTCCGGCAAGCGCGGGCGGTTTCCTGTCGGCACGCCGGTGCTCGATGCAGCGCGCCAGCTTGGCGTCTATGTCGAGAGCGTGTGCGGCGGACGCGCCACCTGTGGGCGCTGCCAGGTCGAGGTGCAGGAAGGCAATTTCGCCAAGCACAAGATCGTCTCCTCCAACGACCACATTTCGGCCAAGGGCCCCAAGGAAGAGCGCTATGAGCGCGTGCGCGGCCTGCCTGAACGGCGCCGCCTCTCCTGCTCGGCACAAATCCTCGGCGACCTCGTCATCGACGTGCCGCAGGATACCGTCATCAACGCGCAGACCATCCGCAAGGATGCCGACACCAGGGTGATCGCCCGCGATACGGCGATCCGCATGTGCTATGTCGAGATCGAAGAGCCCGACATGCACAAGCCGCTCGGCGATCTCGACCGGCTCAAGATCGCGCTGATGAAGGACTGGGGTCTCAAGAACCTCGAATTCGACTTCTATTTGCTGCCGCAGGTGCAGGGCATATTGCGCAAGGGCAACTGGACCGCCACCGCCGCCATCCACAAGGATGCCGACAGCGACATCGCGCGTGTCATCGCGCTGTGGCCCGGCCTCAAGAACGAGGCCTATGGGCTCGCGTGCGACATCGGCTCGACCACCATCGCCATGCATCTGGTGTCGCTGCTATCGGGTCGCGTCGCCGCTTCGTCGGGCACGTCGAACCCGCAGATCCGCTTCGGCGAGGATCTGATGAGCCGCGTCTCCTATGTGATGATGAACCCGGACGGCCGCGAAGGCATGACGGTCGCGGTGCGCGAGGCGATCTCCAGCCTCGTTGACAAGGTCTGCGCGGAAGGCAACGTCCAGCGCAACGACATCCTGGATTCCGTCTTCGTCGGCAATCCGATCATGCATCATTTGTTCCTCGGCATCGATCCGACCGAACTCGGCGGCGCCCCCTTCGCGCTTGCCGTCTCGGGCGCCGTGCGCATCAAGGCATCCGACATCGGCCTCAAGCTCAACCAGGGCGCGCGGCTCTACATGCTGCCTTGTATCGCTGGCCATGTCGGTGCCGACGCGGCTGCCGTCACGCTGTCGGAAGGTCCGCATCGCCAGGACGAGATGATGCTGATCGTCGACGTCGGCACCAACGCCGAGATCGTGCTCGGCAACCGTGCGCGGGTCGTGGCGGCCTCTTCCCCGACCGGCCCGGCCTTCGAGGGCGCCGAAATCTCCGGCGGCCAGCGTGCGGCCCCCGGCGCCATCGAGCGCGTGCGCATCGATCCCGAAACGCTGGAGCCGAAATATCGCGTCATCGGCTCGGAACTGTGGTCCGACGAACCGGGCTTCCTCGACAGCGTGCAGGCGACCGGCGTCACCGGCATCTGCGGCTCCGGCATCATCGAGATCGTGGCGGAAATGTATCTCGCCGGTATCATTTCGGAAGATGGCGTCGTCGACGGCTCGCTCGCCGCGCGCTCGCCGCGTGTCGTCGCCAACGGCCGCACTTTCTCCTATGTGCTGAAGGAAGGCGAGCCGAAGATCACCATCACCCAGACCGACGTGCGCGCCATCCAGCTCGCCAAGGCGGCGCTCTATGCCGGCACCAAGCTGCTGATGGAAAAGCAGCACACCGAGCATGTCGACCGCATCCACTTCGCCGGCGCCTTCGGCTCGTTCATCGATCCGAAATACGCCATGGTGCTGGGCCTGATCCCCGATTGCGACCTGGACAAGGTCTCGGCCGTCGGCAACGCCGCCGGCGCCGGTGCGCGGATGGCGCTGCTCAATCGCGGCTATCGCCGTGAGATCGAGGAGACGGTGAGCCAGATCGAAAAGATCGAGACCGCGCTGGAACCAAAATTCCAGGAGCATTTCGTCTATGCCATGGCACTGCCGAACAAGGTCGATCCGTTCCCGAAACTGTCGGCGGCGGTGAAACTGCCGCCACGCAAGACGGTGAGCGAGGACGGTGTGGCAGGCGATGCCACCCCGCGCCGGCGCTCACGCGAAGGCCACGCGGCGCGGCGGGGCCGCGAGTAGTCATGCAAAGAAGAATGCCGCGTGTCATCTGACGCCGCATTTTTCTGACAATCCTGGCGCCGCCCCTCATCTGCCTGCCTCAATTACCTGGGCAAAATTCATTTGCATGCAAATGTTTCCGGATCGAGTCGATCCGGAAACCGAAACGCTGTTTTCGCGAAATCCATCCGATACATATTCAACGCATTTAGCGGACGTCGAAACGGCGGCCGGAGATCTCCACGACCACGGCCGCCTCAGTTCTCAAGGAGATAGAAATGTCGATGTTCGAAAACCTCAACCGCTTCGGTGTGACCATCAGGCAGGCCCATGCCAGGAACAAGGCGATCCGCGCGCTGAATGCCCTGCCGGCGCATGTCCAAAAGGACATCGGCTGGCCGGCCTCGCCGCCGAGCGACCCACAGGCGGCACTCGCTTCGCTGCTCCTGGGCACCACGCGCTGATGAATTTCGCCGACAAGTGCAAATTGCTCGTCAGGCGCCGGAGACCTCGCATGCTCCCGGCGGTGACCAGCAACCGGCTGCGCGCCGCACTTTTGCCGTGCCGCTGACTGCGGCATGGATCACACCGCCGTGTGGACACGGCGTAAATCTTGACATTTTTGGCCAACGCACGATCTTCGCAAGAGAGGGGGAATTCTCTTAGTCGGCTGCAGCCGAAGCTCGTGTATGCGCATGCCAAGTTTGAAAAGCCATTTCGTTTCCTTCGTGCTCAGGTACAGCCGCAAGAAGGCGTTTTCCAGCCCTGAAAACCTGCGGCGCTGGATTGCTGCCGCGCGCAAGACGGAGGATCATCGACCGCCAGCCTCGTTGCACCAGCGTTTCAACATAGAGGCGCACATGGTCGACGGATTCCCGGTCTACGAGATCGCCCCCAGGGCCGGCGAGCGCAAACGGATTCTCTACCTGCACGGCGGCGCCTATGTCTTTGAAATCACGCCCTACCATTGGCATCTGATTGCCGACATGGCCGACCGGCTCGGCTATGCCGTCACCGTGCCCATCTACCCCATCGCTCCCGAGCATGACTTCCACGCCATGTTCGGCATGGTCGGCGATGTCTATCGCCGCATGCTCGACGAAACGGAGCCGGACGACATTATCTTCATGGGCGATTCAGCCGGCGGCAACATGGCCGTGGTGCTGACCATGATGGCCGCCGAGGAACGATTGGCTCTGCCGTCGCGCCATGTGCTGATCTCGCCTGGTCTCGACATGTCGCTCGCCAATCCCGAAGTGTTCGAGGCCGAGGGCAAGGATCCCTGGCTCGGCATCGCCGGCGGCCTGGAGGCGATCCGGATGTACAGTGCCGGGATCGACCGCACTGACTGGCATATCAGCCCGCTCTACGGCGATCTCTCCGTGCTGCCGAAGACACTCCTTTTGACCGGTTCGCGCGACATGCTCAGTCCCGACAATTTGATCTTCGCCAAGAAGGCGCGAGCCGCGGGCGTCGAGGTCGATGTCATCTACGAGGAAGGCATGTTCCACGTCTGGCCATTGATCGACATGCCGGAATCGCGGCGGGCCCGCCAACGCATGGCCGCGTTTCTGAGCAGCGAAAAACCCGCGGATCAGGGCAAAAGCGAGGCGATCAGCTGGTCGGTCAAGGCTTCATCAAGCGATCCATTCAAGACCGGATTGGCGAGCATGTAGATCGCCTGCAATATTTCTTCATGATGTTCCGGCTGATACTCGATGTCTTCCCTGCATTCGATCAGGTCAGCCCATGCTTCCACATCGGCAGCGGTAAGAGCTCCCGCTCGGGCCCGTTGTAGGACGCTCACGATCTGATAAGCAGTCAGCATCACCACCGGGGTGTCGGACCAGCCCAGCACGCCGATTGTCTCAGCCAGATGATCAACCGGTTTTGCGAACCTGACGAGATCGCCGAGCACCGAAGCTCGGTTCATCGCGACACCTGTCAGAATTTTCCGGTTTCCCGGAACACTTCGAAGGTCGCGCGGATGTGGTCGGCGACGGCCTTGACCGGTGCGCTGGCGTCCGGTGCCACCACCATGGCCAGATTATAGGTGCCGATGTCGGGCATGCCGTCCTTCGGGCAGAGCTCGACCATATCGTTGCCAAGGAACGACTTCGGCAGCGGCGCTACGGCGAGATCGGACATGATGGCGGCACGCTGGCCGGCCGTATGGGCGCTCATATACGCTATGCGGTAGTTGCGGCCCTCGCGTCCCAGCGCATCGAGCGCACCGGCGCGCCAGGCGCAGCCTTCTTCCCACAGCGACACCGGCAGCGGTTCGCGCAGATGCGCGCAGCCACCCTTGGCGCCGGCCCACACGATCGGCTCGGTCAGGAGCACCTCGGCACCGAGCGCGCTGGTCTTGTAGGAGTTCGTCAGAAGCGTGATGTCGAGCGCGCGGTCGTCCATGCGCCGGCGCAGATTGCTGCTCTGGTCGATGGTGACGTCGACGGCGATCGAGGGATGCGATTGCGCGAAACGCTTCAGCACATGCGGCAGCACGCGCTCGCCATAATCATCCGGCGAGCCGAGCCGGACCACGCCGACAATGTCGGGAATGATGAACTTCGAGACCACCTCGCGGTTGATCGACAGCAACCGCCGGGCATAGCCGAGCAGCATTTCGCCATCCGTCGTCAGGGTCACCGAGCGGGCATCGCGGGCGAACACCGAGCGGCCAAGAATATCCTCCAGCTTCTTGATCTGCATCGACACCGCCGACGGCGTGCGAAAGACGGCATTGGCGGCAGTGGTGAAGCTGCCGGTCTCGGCAATCGCCACGAAAGTGCGCAAAACGTCAAGATCGAGCAGCGGCAGCGGATGATTGAGTGGGGCGTTCATGGCGATCGGCCTTCAATTTTTCTGATACAAAGCATCATTCCATTTCGTTTGATTGAACATCAGATCAGGAGCATAGTCAACTGCATCGATTGAGGATGCTGCCATAAGCAGCCATGAAACGACTCCGACACAGACCTGCAATCGATATGAAATGAAGCTGAAACAGACCTGACGTAACCAGCCGCTGCCTGGGCATCGCCGCCTGGCGCATAAGGAGAAATGAAATGTCTATCCTGTCCTCCCTCGGCCGCATCGCGACCGAATTCAGCGCGGCCCGCGCCCGCTACCAGACCGAACGCGCCATCCGCTCACTGCCGATCGAACTGCAGAAGGATATTGGCTGGCCTGAAGCTGCCGACGCCAAGACCGGCATGCGCAACGGCATCGGATCCTGGGCTGGAGCAAAGTAGATCGTGTGTACCCTGTGCTGAAGGCCTGCCGTGCATTCCGCCCGGCAGGCCTTCTCGTTTTATTGGACGTTTCTTGTCGTTTTATTTGTATTCAAACGAATTCAGGAGCCATGCCGCCGCTGCATGGCGCATATGAACAAGCCGCATAGCATCTCGTTTTCCGAACTAAGCCACTGTAAACAATCGCGAATTCTGGACACTCCCGCCCCGCCTTGTCGCATGTTGTCGCTTTTCATATCAAGCGCTTCGCTTTTGCGATTTAGTTTCAGCTCACACAAGCCTATATCACCGTCAGCAAACGAGCTGCCCCACTCCATCAAGCGAAGGCGACCCGTCTGAGCAACCGATTGGAGATGATCATGAAGCTTTTTTCCCGCCTCTTTGCACGCCGCGAAATGAACCTGACCACCGCTCTTGAGCGCCAGCGCCTCGCCAACACCATGCCTGGCCAGACCGGCGCCATGGCTGCGGCGCGCCTCGGCTTCGTCGCCTAAATTTTTTTGAGACAGCGCTCCCTGCTGCTGGCTTCACGACTGTAACGCCGCCTGGCTCAAGCCAAGGCGGCGTTTCTGTTGTGCCGCGTTGCGCCCGCGCTCGTCCCGGATCGCATCATGGGTTCCCGCCTGTGAATTGCCCATTTGCGACCCATGTCGCAAATTTAATCTTGTCCAAGCGGTGTAGCCAATTGACAAGCATGGGATTTCCTGATGTCGCTATGCTATTCGCGACATCCTGTTCGCGTCATGGCTGCGTGAGGTTCCCGTGAACGCCGTTAAGCATCCGATCAAGCGATCGTTTGTATTCTTCCTTATTCCCGATTTCACCATGATCGCTTTTGCGACCGCGCTCGATCCGTTGCGCTCCGCCAACCGCATGCTCGGCTACGAGGCCTATCGCTGGCGCCTCGCCAGCATCGACGGCAAGCCGGTGCGCGCTTCGAACGGTGTGGAATGCGCGGTCAACACCTCGCTGGAGGAGGAACGCAAGAAGATGGCGGGGCCGGATCGTCCCAACATGGCCATCGTCTGCAGCGGCATTAATGTCGAGCGCTACCAGAACAAATCGGCCTTCGCCTGGCTGCGCGAAGAGTATAATCGCGGCGTTGCCGTCGGCGGCCTGTGCACCGGCGCGCATATCCTGGCCTCCGCCGGCCTGCTGTCCAACAAGCGCTGCGCCATCCATTGGGAGAACCTGCCGGGATTTTCCGAAGCGTTTCCCAAGGCCAATGTCTTTGCCGACCTCTTCGAGATCGACCAGAACATCTATACCTGCGCCGGCGGCACCGCTGCGCTCGACATGATGCTGAAGCTGATCGGCGACGATTTCGACGAGAGCCTCGTCAACCGCGTCTGCGAGCAGGTGCTGACCGACCGCGTGCGCAGCCCGACCGACCGCCAGCGCCTGCCGCTGCGCGCGCGTCTTGGCGTACAGAACTCGAAAGTGCTGACCATCATCGAACTGATGGAGGCGAACCTCTCCGAGCCGCTGTCGCTGATCGAGATCGCCGATCATGTCGACCTGTCGCGCCGCCAGATCGAGCGCCTTTTCCGCACTGAGATGGGACGCTCGCCTGCCCGCTACTATCTGGAAATCCGGCTCGACCGCGCCAGGCATCTCTTGATCCAGTCCTCGATGCCGGTGGTCGAGGTGGCGGTCGCCTGCGGCTTCGTCTCGGCCTCGCATTTCTCCAAATGCTACCGCGAGCTCTATGCCCGTTCGCCGCAGCAGGAGCGCGTCGACCGCAAGCAGTTGCTGGCGGCCTGATCCGAAACTACCGGATCAAGCCTCGGCTGGTTTCACCTGTGCTGTCCGCATCGCCTCGGCGCGTATGTCCTCGGTCAGCCGCGCCTTCAACGCCGAGAATTCCGGGCTGGTCTTCAGCGTGTAATGGCGCGGATGCGGCAGGTCGATGGCGACGTCCGATTTGATGCGGCCGGGCCGCGCCGTCATCACGGTCACGCGCGAGGCCATGAAGATCGCCTCCTCGATGTCGTGGGTGACGAACAGCACCGTCTTCTTGCGCCGCTCCCAGATGCCGAGCAGAAGCTCCTGCATCAGCCCGCGCGTCTGGTTGTCGAGGGCGCCGAACGGCTCATCCAGCAACAGGATCTCGGGATCGTTGGCCAGCGCGCGGGCAATCGCCGTGCGCTGCTGCATGCCACCCGAAAGCTGCTTTGGCCAATGGTTTTCGAACCCCTTCAGCCCGACGAGATCGACATAGGACGCGACGACCCCGTCCCGCTCCTTTTCAGCCATGCCGCGTTCGCGCAGGCCGAAGGCGATGTTTTCAGCGACCGTCAGCCATGGGAACAGCGTGTAGGACTGGAAGACCATGCCGCGGTCCGGTCCCGGGCGCGTCACCGCCTTGCCGTCGAGCAGCACGCGGCCTTCGCTCGGCGCCTCCAGGCCGGCGACGATTCTGAGCAGCGTCGACTTTCCGCAGCCTGACGGCCCCAGAATGGTGATGAAGTCATTGGCGGCGACCGCCAGGTCGATCGGCATCAATGCCTTGACCGGCTGTCCGCCGCGCACGCCGGCAAAGGTACGCGAGACTCCCTCGATGAGAAGTTTGCTCACGCCAGGCTCCACGGAAAGAGCCAGCGGTTGAACGCCTTGAAGGCGAAATCGGACAACAGGCCGATCAGACCGATGACGATGATGCCGAAAATGATCTGTCCGGTCGCCAGCCGCGACTGGCTGTTGATGATCATGTAGCCGATGCCAGAGGACGAGCCGATCAGTTCGGCGACGATGACATAGGTCCACGCCCAGCCGAGCACAAGCCGCAGCGTCTCGGCGATTTCAGGCCCATTGGCCGGCATGATCACCCGCTTGACGATGCTGTTGTTGGTCGAGCCCAGCGTATAGGCGGCCTCGACCAGATCGCGCCGCGTCGACCCGACCTTGACGGCGATGATCAGGATG
The DNA here is from genome assembly GCF_006442155.1 of Mesorhizobium sp. B2-4-14. Taxonomy (NCBI): domain Bacteria; kingdom Pseudomonadati; phylum Pseudomonadota; class Alphaproteobacteria; order Hyphomicrobiales; family Phyllobacteriaceae; genus Mesorhizobium; species Mesorhizobium sp. B2-4-14. Next base: position 28,346 of record NZ_VFVA01000037.1, read on the forward strand.
ATCTGGAACACCGAGCCGACGAAGATGACCAGCAGCTTCTCCAGTTCGCCAATGCCGGCCCAGAGGATGAGCAATGGAATGAAGGCCGAGGCCGGCAGGTAGCGGGCAAAAGAGACGAAGGGCTCCAGGAATGCTTCCACCGGCTTCCAGGCGCCCATGGCGATGCCGAGCGGCACGGCGACGACCGAGGCCAGCACGAAGCCGCCGAAAACCCGCCAGATGGTGATCAATATGTCGAGCCAGAAACGGTCCTCGACCAGCAGGCGCCATCCGTCCCTGAGCATCGACAGCGGGTCGGCGAGGAAGATGCGGTTGACGTGGCCGCCAAGTGTGATCCAGGCCCAGAAGACCACGAACAGCACGAAGAAGGAAATGCCGAGCACGGTTCGAATGCCCGGCGAGACCGGATGCAAGGGGCGCATCTTCATCCTTTGTCGGAGGGAAAGCGACGGCGCCCGGCGCCACCGCGTGATGCCCAGGGTTGATCCGTCAGTTCGCCACCGCGCTGATGTCTGCAAGCGTAGTGACGTCGGGCGCTTCCTTGATCAGTCCCATCTGCAGCAAAAGCGCGCCTGCGGTCTTGGAAAAGTCCGGGAATTCCTTGGTGAAGAACTGCTTGTTCTCCGCCTTGTCCGCCCATTTCAGGTATTTTGCCGAATCCTCGAATTCCTTGGCCGACTGCTTCACGTCGGCGCCCATGATCTCGTAGGATCTCTGCGGATCCTTCTTGATCAGGTCGAGCGCATCGAAATAGCTGTCGGCGAGCGCCTTGGCGGCATCGGGATTGGCCTTGAGGAATTCGGGCGTGCAGCCGACCGTATCGAGAACCATCGGATAGTCGAGCGTGGTCGCCAGGATATGGCCCTGGTCGGCCTTGTCGCGCACGGCCGAGATGAACGGCTCATAGGTGACCGCCGCGTCGTTCTGGCCGGCAAGGAAGGCTTGGGCCGCCGCGTCCGGCTCCAGATTGACGACCGTCACGTCCTTGGTCGACATGCCATTCTTGTTCAGCACCCAGGCGAGCAGGAAATAGGGCGACGTGCCCGGCGCCGAGGACGCGACGGTCTTGCCCTTGAGATCGGCGACGGTCTTGATGTCGTTGCGTACGACGATGCCGTCGGCGCCATAGGATTTGTCGAGCTGGAAGATCTGCTTGGTGGTCACCCCGCTGGCGTTCCACACCAGCCAGGTCTCGACCGTGGTGGCGGCGCATTGCAGGTCGCCGCTGGCGATGGCGAGCGGACGGCTGGCCTGCGGCACCTTCTTCAAGGTCACGTCGAGACCGTGCTTTTCGAAGAGACCTGCCTGCTTGGCAAGCGTCAGCGGTGCGAAGCCGGTCCAGCCGCTGATCCCTATGGTCAGCGACGTGGCGGCCATGGCCGGCGCCGACAAGCCGGCGGCAAGTGTCAGAGTTGCGGCAAGAACGGCGATCCTGGTCATGTCAGTTCCCCTTTTGTTTTATCTGAAGGGAATTGTCTCACAGACGTCAATCGGCTTGTCAATCAACAGGATGGTGAGGCGCACGGAGACCCAGGCAGTGTCCTGCAACCAGATCGGCGGCCGGCCACCAGCCGGCCGCCCGAAACCCGGTATCAGTAGCCATCACAGTAGCACTCTGCGGACGAGATTCGGTCGTTCCAATCGCCTCCGAGCTCGCGAACCCGGTGCCTGATCTCGATCGATTCGCCGCTCATATTCGTATCCTCATAGGCAACCAGCGTGCAGCCCCGGCGAACGAACACCGACGATACACGGTCGTTCCAGAACTGGCCGCCGCGAAAATTCACGGAATCGTCGGGGCCCATCTCGATCGACCGTCCGCGAAAATTCACGTGCTCGAACATGACGCAGGCAGGCTGGTCGTCATATTGGGCGCTGGCGCCGTCGGCAAAAAGGACCGACGCGACGGCAGTCAGGATGACAAGGCGTTTCATCTCATGTTTCCTCGGTTTGGCCGCGACGCCCCTAGCCTGAATAGCATGACCTGGCACTCTGCCACCGCTTCGGGCGGCGAGGCAAGCTTAGAGTATGATGCCGAAAACTGTGAAGCGGTTTTCGGACGACATTGTGCTCTATCTCTTTGATCTAAAGGCAGATTCAGATTTCAGATCGATTCGACCTGAAATCATTCTGGCTCTAGCGGTTGTCGAGCCTCCAGTTGCGGTTGCGCCACATTTTCTCGCCGATCTGACAGTCGACGGCGGGCTTGTCCTGCGCCAGCACCACTGGCGGGTGATCGGCTGCTTCCGCCGCCCATTGCGGTGACGCCGAACCGGCGAGCTCGAGCACCAGCTTGCGGCGGATAGCTTCGGGAAATTGCGTCCAGTCGTTGACCGGGATCATGAAGGCTCCGGGGCCGCCGATGACGCAATCGCTGTAGTAGCGGTCGAGATCGTTGACGTCATAGGCGCTGGTGAAGCCGCCTCGGGTCATCAGCGGCAGGCCGTTGATAACGATGCCCTGTCTGACCACCGCGTCCCGGGTGAGATTGACTGGCGCGCCCTGGTTGTTGGGTCCGTCACCGGAAACGTCGATGACGCGCCTGGTCCCTTCGTAGCCGCTTTCGGCGAGAAGGTCGCTGCCGAATTCCAACGCGCCGGAGATCGAGGTGCGCCGCGCGCTGTCGGGCGGCTGGGCCGACAATTGCGCCACCACGCGCTCCGCGTCAGCGCGGTTGGCGATCACCGTCCACGGCACGATGACGCGCTGCCATGTTGTGCCGGCCCACTCGACATAGGTGACCGCGATCTTGCCGTAGGTGCCATTGGCAATGGCCCGCAGCACATTGTCATGCGTCAGCGCCGCCGCGTAGCCATGGCGCTGGATCTCGAGTTCGTCCGCCGACATCGACAGCGAAACGTCGACCGCCAGCACCAGTTCGACATCGACCGGCTCGTCCGCGCGGGTCCCGGGCGCCAGCCAGAGAATCAACGCCAGCGCAGCGCAGCTCGAAAGGAAATGTCTTGCGCTCGGGAAAGCAGACATTCCTTGAGGGTAAGCGAAAACGGCCCGGTTAAAAAGACAAAAGCCCGGCTCTATGCCAGGCTTTTGCGATCAGTCCGTTGCTCCGTCCGCGATCAGCTGCGCGGCTTGAGGTTCTCCGGGTCGTAGAGCGGCTTGTAGCCGACGCTGGCCACTTCGACCGGATAGGTCTCGCCGAAATACTCCACCTCGAGCTTGCGGCCCTCTTGGGCATAGGCCCAGGGCAGGTAGGCGAGCGCGATGTTCTTGCCAATGGTCGGGCCATAGGCGACCGACGTCGTGAAGGAGCGGCGGCCGAGTTCGTCGACGAGCGTCTCGCCGGTTGCCGGATCCATCACAGGCATGATGCCGACGGGGTAGCGGGCAACACCCTTGCCGTCCTTGTTGTCGGTCATGACAAGCGTGCACAGCATCGCCGGCTGGTGCTCGCGGGCGCGATATTCCAGATGCTTGGCCTTGCCGCAGAAATCGTTCTCCTTGACCTTCGGACGCGCGAGATCGGCTTCCAGCAGATTGTATTCGGTCAGCAGGTCGGCGTTCTGCAGGCGCAGGCTCTTTTCCATGCGGCGCGTGTTGGCGTAAGTCTCGACGCCGAATGGCATGACGCCGGTCGAGCGCAGCGTGTCCCAGACGGCTAGGCCGTCCTCGTAGCGCATATGCAGTTCCCAGCCCTGCTCGCCAACATAGGAGATACGGAACGCGGTGACGTCCTTGCCGCCGATCCGGATCGGCTTGATCGCGGCGAACGGGAAATTCTCCAGCGACAGCCCTTCGGGATTTTCGACCACCTTCTGCAAGGTCGTGCGGGCGTTCGGCCCCCATATGCCGATCGTGACGTATTTTTCCGTCACATCGGTGATGGTGACGTCAAAACCTTTGTCCTGCGCCGTTCGGCGCATGTACTGGAAGTCGCGTGGGCCGGCGTCGGCGCCGTCGATGACGCGGCAGCGGTCGGCCATGCGGATGACGGTGAAGTCGGCGCGCACCATGCCTTCCTCGTCGAGGAAATGGGTGTAGATGCCCTTGCCGATATTGTTGTCGCCGCCGATCTTGGCCGCGCAGAGCCACTCCAACAACGCGACGTGGTCAGGTCCTTCGACGTCATACATCGAGAAGTGCGACAGGTTGACGATGCCGCAATCCTCGCTCATCGCCAGGTGCTCGGCATTGGAAACGCGCCAGAAGTGCCGGTTGTCCCATTCGTTCTCGCGCACCGGCACGCGGTTGCCGTATTTCTCCAGGAGATGCTCGTTGGCGGCATAGCCATGCGCGCGCTCCCAGCCGCCCAGTTCCATGAAGTAACCGCCGAGCTCCTTCTCGCGCTCCCAGAACGGCGAGCGCTTGATGTTGCGGCCCTTGGAGAACGGCTCGCGAGGATGCACCGCCGGATTGTAGACCTTCATCGCCGTCTCGGTGCAGCGATCCCAGATGAACTGCTCCTTCATCTGGTGCGGATAAAAGCGGGCATAATCGATGGCGTGGTGGTCGATCACGGTACGGCCGTCCGTCATCCAGTCGGCGATCAGCTTGCCCATGCCGGGGCCGTCCTTGACCCAGATGGCGACGGCATACCACAGGCCCCTCACCTTCTGGCTCTCGCCCATGGACGGACCGCCATCGGCCGTCACCTGCAGCAGGCCGTTGAAGGAATGGCTTTCATTGTAGCCGAGTTCGCCCAGGATCGGCGTCAGTTCCATGGCGCGTTCGAGCGGCGCCAGGATCTGCTCCATGTCGAGGTCGCGCTGCGAGGGCGACAAACGCGCCTGATCCTTCTCCAGCAGGTCACGCGGATGGCAAAGGCGCGGATTGGTCTCTTCGTAATAGCCCCATTCGATCTGCCCGCCCTCGGCGGTCTTGGGATCGCCCGTGTCGCGCATATAGGCCGAGTTGCCCTGGTCGCGCAGCAGCGGCCAGCCGATCTCCTTGCCGGTGCCGGCGAACTCATTGTAGGGTCCGAAGAAAGTCAGCGGATGGTCGATCGGCATGACCGGCAGGTCCTCGCCCACCATCTCGGCGATCAGCCGCCCCCAGATGCCGGCGCAGACGATGACATAGCCGGCTTCGATCGTGCCCCGATCGGTGACGACGGCGCTGATGCGGCCATCCTTGACCACCAGCGACTTGGCTGGCGTGTTGGCAAAGGACTTGAGCTTGCCCGAGGCTTCCGCCTGGTCGACGAGCTTGCCGGCGACAGTCTGCGAGCGCGGAATGACGAGGCCGGCATCCGGATCCCACAGGCCGCCCTGCACCATCTTTTCTTCGATGAGCGGGAATTTTTCCTTGATCTCGCCCGGCTCGATCAGTCGCGCGCGTGTTCCAAACGCTTTCGCAGAGGCGATCTTGCGCTTGATCTCGTCCATGCGGCTGTCGTCGCCAACGCGGGCAACCTCGAGACCGCCGATGCGGGCGTAGTGACCCATCTTCTCGTAGAAATCGATGGAATAGAGCGTCGTCCAGCAGGACAGGAAGTCGTGGCTGGTCGTGTAGCAGAAGTCGGAGGCGTGCGCCGTCGAGCCGATATCGGTCGGGATGCCCGACTTGTCGATGCCGACAATATCGTCCCAGCCGCGCTCAATCAAATGATGAGCGATCGATGCGCCGACAATACCGCCGAGGCCAATGATGACGACCTTCGCCTTTTTCGGAAACTCTGCCATTGCCCGCGACTCCAGTGTGATAAAGCGCGCGGACTATAGGGCCGAGCGATGGGGCTGATGAAGCCTGTTTGCGACATTCGGAAAAAGCCAAGCGACTAAGTCCTATCTCAGGAGCGGGCAGCGCGTCGACTTCGACCTTGATCATGCCGGGGCGATTGCGCACCGGTCGAAAAATAGTGAAACGCCCGGTTGTAGGCGGCCGCCGAGGTCATATGTCCGGCGTCATTGTTAACCCGCTACCGAAACAATAAAAAGGCCGAGCAATGCCCGGCCTTTCCAACCATGCCGCAGAGATTACTTTATGCGGGCAACGCCGCCTGAGATTTCGACGGTTTCCGAACCGGTCAGGGCTTCAAGATCGCCATTGGGCAAAGTGACGAAGCAGCCATTCTGGCAGAACTCAACGGTTTCCCCTCCAGCCAGCGCAAGTTCGGTCTTACTGCCACCCTCCGTCACGACCAGCGTGCGGGTCTCGGCGTCCTTGTTGACCGCGCTGGCGGCATGGGCCGAGCCGCTCACGGCGAGCAAGGCGACGGCAGCGACGAGAGACTTCCACATGGTGCAATATCGGTGTTCCCACCGCCCCTGTTGCATTTCGCAAGGCATTTTCGCCCGTTGCATGGGAGCTTATATGAGATGGAAGCTGAACCGCAACTGAATGCCGCATTCATGCCGCAATTGGCTTTGGCTTCTCCAGTGCAGGCCGCAGGCGCACGCCGGCCCTGTTGATTTCAAGACCGATCTGCACACGGCACTCCCCGTTCCGATCGCGAAGAGCTGACCGGCTCCGATATCTAGTCGGGATCGGGCTTGCGCGCCTTGCGTCCTGATTTGGCGGCTCGTTTCGCCTCGGCCGCGGCCTCTGTCTTCGCCTGTTCCTGCTCTATGAAATCGGCTTCGATCTTGTCGTCGTCAGTCGGCCAAGCCTTCGCGTGCTTGGTCTCGACGACGGCTCGCGGCGTCGAAGGGATTTCGATATGCTGGTCGTCGAATTTCTCGAGCACGGCGAAGCGGACGTCGTTCTGCACAATGTTGCCATTCATCACATCGGCCAGGAAAACCCTGATTTCGAATTCGAGCGCGGCCGCGCCGAAATTGGAAAACAGCACGAAAGGTTCGGGGTTCTTCAGCACCAGCGGATGGCTGCGCGCGATCTCGAGCAGGACGGCATGGACCTGCTTGACGTCGCTGCCATAGGCGACACCGATCTTGATGTCGATGCGGCCGAGTTTGTTGCGGTGCGTCCAGTTGCCGACGGCGTTGTTGATCAGGTTTGAATTGGGCAGAATCACCGACTGCCGCTGGAATGTTTCGATCTCGGTGGCGCGGACGCTGATCTTCTTGACCGTGCCGCTGATCTCACCGGCGACGATCCAATCGCCGACCTTGAACGGCCGCTCGGCCAGCAGGATCAGGCCGGAAACGAAGTTGGACACCACATTCTGCAAGCCAAAGCCGATACCGAGCGATAGAGCGCCGGCGACCAGCGCCAGGCTGGAGAGGTCGATGCCGGCAGCCGAGATGCCGACGAGTGCCGCCAGCGCCACGCCGGCATAGCCGACCGCCAGCCGGATCGAGTTGCGCACCCCGGTATCGACCTTGCCGCGCGCCATCACCGAACCGTCGAGCCAGCCCTGGAACCAGCGCGTCAGGAAATAGCCGATGATGAAGACGACGACACCGGAGAGGATGCCGGTGACCGAAATCGTCACCGAACCGATGGTGATCCCCGTCGCCAGCCTGTAGGCCCAGGCCTGGATATCGCCCAGCTGGAACCCCCACATCAGCAGGATCAGCGGCAGGAACACCAGCACGATCATCAGATTGATGGCGACGCTGACCACGAGGCCAAGCTGGTCGAGTGCGGTGTCTTCATAGCTGGAGTTGACCGACAGCCAGCGCCCGACAGTGGTGTTGGCGAAAGCGCCCTCCTCACCGATCGCCTGCGCCGACAGGAAGCCGATATAAGCGGTAATGAGCGCGGTGCCGGTGACCACGACCTGTAGCGAGACGAACAGCGCAAGGCCGATATAGCCGAGCAAGGCGGCGATGATGGTGAAAAGGCCGAGTGACAGCGCCAGGTAGCGCAGCCATGCCGGCCACGGCCGCCAGCTTCCGTCGCGCGCCTTGAACGGCCGCAGCATCGCCATCAGGATCAGGATGACGCCGACGATAATGGTTGCGAGGAAACTGCGGGCAATAGTCAGCGACAGTGGCGAGCCCATCTTGTCGTTCACGATCGACAGGAAGGTGTTGAAGCTGATGACCACGGCCATTGCCGTGGCCAGGCGCACCAGCCAGCGTGCCGGCCCCGTTTCGACCGGAATGAGGCGCCAGTTCGGCAGGCGCGGCGACAGAGCCGCATTGGTCAGCCGGTTGACGCAGAACACCACGCCGATGACGCTCGCCAGCGCATTCAGAAAGAGTCCGATATCGCCGCGCAACACGTTGTAATAATTAAAGAAGAAGATCGTCGACCCAAGAAAGGCGCCGACCGCCAGCGTGGGCAGCAGGGTCGACCAGAAGGCAACCGAGAGGCGGCTGAGATAGGACGGATCCTCGTTGGTGGGGTCAGCTTCGAACACGCGCCCGAACAGGCGCCTGCCGCCGACCAGCAGCACCAGGGCCAGGCCGAGCGCGACGAAGGTCGCCGCAAGAATGGCCTGGAACTTGAACTTGAAGGCGAAGCTCAGCCAGGAAGACACCGCCTTGTAGAAATTGCGGAACTCGTCGCGGGCGTCCGAAAAGACCTGCGGGCTCAGCGCGTCCGACAGCACATAGCGCTTCGTCAAAAGATTGCGGAAAAGCGCGCTGCGCATATTGCCGATCTGGTCGATCAGCCCGCTGATGCGGATCGACAGGGCCTGGGCTTGCGAAATGACAGCGTTGATCTCGGCCTTTTCGGACGTCAGCGCCTGGCGTTCGGCGCTCACGATATCGGGCTCGGGCGGCTGGCCCGCGGCGGGCGCCGGGCCGAGTTGCTGAACTCTGGCGTTGATCTCGGCAAGGCGCGTGCGGAAGGCAAGCGCGGTGTTCAGCGACTCGCGGGACAGTTCCTCAAGCTGCAGGCGGATATCGACGAGACTTGAATCCTCCTCACCGTCCTGCTGAATCTTCTTCTCGAGACCATCGGTTTTTGCCGTCAGGTCCTTGATCATCTTCTGCTGATCGGCGATCAGTCCCGGGGGTGCCGGGCTGGCCGCGGGCGCCGCCGGAACCGGGCTGCCACCCGGCGCTACGGGAGCCTGGCTGGCCCCTGGCGTCGCGGGAGCCTGACCTGCGACCTGGGCGATGGCGCCGAGCGGCGCTGATGCGACAAGCGCGCAGACCAGAATCAGGCGGAAGAAGCGGAAAAGCATGATTTCTTGGCGACTCACGGGCGGCAAAGGCATTTGAAGAGCCCGTCCTTGATAAAGACGGCCATATCATGGAGCAAGCTGTCGCATCCGCCGCCTGTTTCCGCCCGATCGCCGATTCTTGAGTCGGCCAGTCGAAAGGCAATGGCGCAATATTGGCTTTGCGCTTGCGGCCTGCTCTATAGTCTGCCGCATCGCCCGAACCGGATGACAATGATGGCAGAGTACTCGGCCTTTTCGCTGCTCGCGAATGCGCTCAAGGGAAACAAGGACTGGAAGCCGGCCTGGCGCAAGCCGGACCCGAAAGCTTCCTATGATGTCATCATCATCGGCGGCGGTGGGCATGGCCTGTCGACCGCCTATTATCTTGCCAAGGAACACGGCATGACCAATGTCGCGGTGCTGGAAAAGGGCTGGCTCGGCTCCGGCAATGTCGGCCGCAACACGACGGCCGTGCGCTCGAACTATCTGCTGCCGGCCAACACACGCTTCTACGAACACTCGATGAAGCTGTGGGAGGACCTGTCGCACGAACTCAATTACAATGTCATGTTCTCGCAACGCGGATGCTTGAACCTGGCCCACACGCCGGCCCAGTTCGACGACTATGCGAGGCGCGGCAATGCCATGCGCCATCTCGGCGTCGATGCCGAACTGATGACGCCGGCCGAGATCAAACGCCTGATCCCGGCGCTCGATATCTCCAATGAGGCGCGGTTTCCGGTGGTCGGCGGCCTGATGCAACGGCGCGCCGGCACCGCCCGTCACGACGCCGTGGCCTGGGGCTATGCGCGCGGCGCCGACCGGCGCGGCGTCGACATCATCGAGAATTGCGAAGTCACCGGCTTCCTGCGCGACGGCGACCGCATAACCGGCGTCACCACATCGCGTGGCGATATCAGGGCCAAGAAGGTGGCGGTCGCAGTGGCCGGCAGCACCGGACGCGTCATGCAGCTGGCCGGCGTCGAGACGATGCCGATCGAGAGCCACGTGCTGCAGGCCTTCGTCACCGAATCGCTGAAGCCCTTCATCGATACCGTCGTGACCTTCGGCATGGGTCATTTCTACATGTCGCAGTCCGACAAGGGCGGCCTTGTCTATGGCGGCGACATCGATGGCTACAACAGCTACGCCCAGCGCGGCAACCTGCCCATCGTCGATGAGGTGATGAGCGAGATGCTGGCCCTGTTTCCGGGTCTCGCCCGCGTGCGCATGCTGCGCTCCTGGGGCGGCGTCTGCGACATGTCGATGGACGGCTCGCCGATCATCACCACCGGCCCCTTGCCCGGCATGTACCTCAATTGCGGCTGGTGCTATGGCGGCTTCAAGGCAACGCCGGCCTCAGGCTGGTGCTTTGCCTGGACCATCGCCAAGGACGAGCCGCACGACTTCAATGCCGCCTTCACGCTCGACCGCTTCCATCGCGGCCTGGTGATCGACGACAAGGGTCAGGGCGCCAACCCTCGACTTCATTAAGCAAGGCTTCATCAGGAATATACCGTGCTGATCACCTGTCCCTATTGCGGCCCGCGCGACGTCATCGAGTTCACCTATCAGGGTGACGGCAACCGCGAGCGTCCCGACCCGGCCTCGCAGAATTTCGAGGCGTGGAATGCCTATGTCTATGACCGGCTGAACCCGGCTGGCGACCACAACGAGATCTGGCAGCATTCCGGCGGTTGCCGGGCCCATCTGCGGGTCGTGCGCAACACGCTGACCCATGAGATTTCGAGCGTCGCCTTCGCGCGCGGCGACCATGGTTCGGCCTCGCGTCACAAGGCGGAAGACAAATCATGAGCCCGCGCCGCACAGACACTGGCGGCCGCATCGACCGGCTGAAGACCATCCGCTTCACCTTCGACGGCGTCGCCTATACCGGCCATGCCGGCGACACGCTGGCGTCCGCGCTGCTTGCCAAGGGCGTTACCCTTTTCGGGCGCTCGTTCAAATACCACCGCCCGCGCGGCTTGCTCACCGCCGGTGTCGAGGAGCCCAATGCGCTCGTGACGGTGCTAAAGGGTGAGGTGCGCGAGCCAAACATTCCGGCGACCATGGTCGAGATCCATGATGGGCTGGTCGCCGTCAGCCAGAACCGCTTCCCGTCGCTCGCCTGGGACATCCATGCCGTCAACCAGCTCGGCGGCAAGATCCTGTCGGCCGGCTTCTACTACAAGACCTTCATGGGACCGGTGTTCGGCCCGCTGAAGGGCACGCGTTTCTGGATGTTCTGCGAGCACTTCATTCGCCGCGCCGCCGGCCTCGGCAGCGCCGGATCGGCGAAGGACCCGGCCCGCTACGAGCGTATGAACGCTTTTTGCGACGTGCTGGTGGTCGGCTCCGGCCCCGCCGGCCTGATGGCCGCCAAAGCCGCCGCCGATAATGGCGCCCGCGTCATCCTGGCCGATCTCGAGCCGCGTTTCGGCGGTTCGGCCAACTGGTCCGATGAAACCATCGACGGCGCGCCGGCAACCGATTGGGTGCGGCGCACCGTTGCCCAGCTTGAAGGCCGGGATAATGTCCGGCTTCTGCCGCGCACCACGGTCTGGGGCTACTACGACAACAACACGCTTGCCGCGCTCGAGCGGGTCAGCGACCACAAGGAACAGCCGGCCAAGGGCGAGCCGCGCCATCGCTATTGGGCGATCCGCGCCAAATCCGTGGTGCTGGCCACCGGCGCCTTCGAGCGCCCATTGGTTTTCCCGGGCAATGACAGGCCGGGCGTGATGCTGGCGCATGCGGCGCAACGCTATGCCAACGAATTCGGCGTACTGCCGGGCGAGCGGATCGCGCTGTTCACCAACAATGACAGCGCCTATCGCGCTGCCGTCGCCCTGAAGAAAGCGGGGGCCGCGATCGTTGCCGTCGTCGACGTCAGGCCCGAACTTTCGGCTGAGATGCGCAGCCTCGCCACGGAAGCCGAGGCCGAAATCTTTACCGGCCACGCCGTCGTCGCCACCGAGGGCGGCAAGGCGCTGTCAGGCATCAAGGTTCAGCGCTTCGACATGGTTACCGGCGCGCTCACCGGCGATGCGCGCAGCATCCATGCCGACTGCCTGCTGATGTCGGGCGGCTGGTCGCCGACCATCCATCTGGCCAGCCAGGCCGGTGCGAAAGCGGAATGGGATGCCGCGCGGCAAGCCTTCCTGCCGCCGAAGCCAACGCAGCAATCGCCGACACAGCAGTGGCCAACACAGCAGTGGACCGGAGCCGGCGCCTTCACCGGCAGTTTTTCCACCGTCGAGGCGATCGCCGAAGGCCGCGCCGCCGGCCTCGCGGCAGCCGGTGGAACCGGCACTCCGGCGGCCTTGCCCTCTGTCGAAGCCGTACCCGGCGACCCCGATCCGGCGCCGGTGTTCGAGATCAGGGCCAGGGGCAAGAGCTTTGTCGACTTCCAGCACGACGTGACGGCGGAGGATGTCCGGCTGGCGCATCGCGAAGGCTTTGTCTCGGTCGAGCATCTTAAGCGCTACACCACGCTTGGCATGGCGACCGACCAAGGCAAGAGCTCCAACGTTCCCGGCCTCGCTATCATGGCCGAGGCGCTGGGCAAGCCGATCCCGGAAGTCGGCACGACCCGTTTCCGGCCGCCCTTCGCGCCGGTCTCGATCGGTTCGCTGGCGGCGGAGCGCTTTGGCGACCTGAAGCCCGAACGGCTGACGCCGATGCACGACTGGCATGTCGAAAATGGCGCAACCCTCTATTCCGCCGGCCTCTGGTACCGGCCGATGATCTACGGGCTTTCAGGCGAAACGGTCGAGCAGGCCTATGTGCGCGAGGCCAGGGCGACGCGCGAAAGCGCCGGCATCGTCGACGTCTCGACGCTGGGCAAGATCGCGGTCCAGGGCCCCGACGCCGCCGCGTTCCTCGACCGCGTCTACACCAACATGTTCTCGACGCTCGCCGTCGGCAAGGCCCGCTACGGGCTGATGCTGCGCGAGGATGGTTTTGCCTTCGACGACGGCACCACCTGGCGGCTCGGCGAACAGGATTTCCTGATGACAACCACGACGGCCAATGCCGGTAAGGTGATGCAGCATCTGGAGTATTTCCTCGATGTGATCTGGCCGGAACTGAAGGTCCACGTCACCTCGGTGACCGACGAATGGGCCGGCGCTGCGATCGGCGGGCCGAAGGCCCGGCAGATTCTGGCCGCCTGCGTCACCGGCACATCGGTCGATAACGCCGCCTTGCCTTTCATGGGCATCGTCCACGGCGAGATAGCAGGCGTGCCGGTTATGATTTGCCGGCTATCTTTCTCCGGTGAAATGGCCTTCGAGGTCTATTGCGGCGCCGGCCACGGCACGCAGGTCTGGGAGGCGCTGATCGAGGCCGGCAAGCCGTTCGGGCTGGTCACCTACGGGCTCGAGGCGCTGGGCACGATGCGCATCGAGAAGGGCCATGTCACCGGCGCCGAGATCGACGGCCGCACCACGGCGCGCGACCTGCATCTCGACTGGATGCTGTCGAAGAAGAAGCCGTTCATCGGCTCGGCGATGATGGACCGCGAAGGCCTGGTCGCGTCCGACCGTCTGGAACTGGTCGGCCTGATCGCGCTCGACAACCGGCCGCTCAATGGCGGTTCGCACATTGTTGAGGAGATCGACGAAGCCAATCCGCACGGCTCGATCGGCCACATCACCGCCTGTTGCTACTCGCCGGCGCTCGGCAAGCATATCGCGCTGGCGCTGGTCAAGGACGGCAAAGCCAGGCACGGCAGGCGTGCCCACGTCTCCGATCCCCTGCGCAACCGCTTCGGGCCGGTGGAGATCGTCTCCAACCATTTCTACGATCCGGAAGGGACCCGCATGCATGGTTGAGCGCCAATCCCCCCTCGAGCCGGAGTTTCACGTCGGCTCGCATGGCAATTTCGAACATGGCGTCGAGATCCTCCTGACCGAAACGAGCCCGGGCTCGATCGTGCAGCTCGCCGCATGGCCGGGCGAGGAGAAGAGACTGATGGCAGCCATCGACGCCGTCACCGGGCTTGCGCTGCCTGATGGCGCCGGCGGCGGTCTGAGTAACGGCGTGAAATCGGTATTCGGCTTCGCGCCGGGAAAGTTCACGGTTGTCGATGAGGCCGAAGGGCTGGCCGCGGCCTTTTCAAAGGTGGTGACGCCGGACATCGGCACGGTGACGGACCTGTCGCATGGCCGCACGGCGATTCGCCTTGCCGGTCCGAAGGCCGAATGGGTGCTGGCGAAGTTCTTCGCCATCGATTTCGCACTGCCGGCCTTTCCCATCGGCGCGGGCCGCTCGACTGCCCACCACGATGTCTTCGCCCAGATCCAGCGCACTGGCGCCGATCAGTTCGACATCTATGTCTTCCGCTCCTTCGCGCGTTCGTTCTGGAAGGCGCTTTGCCATGCCAGCGAGGAAGTCGGCTACGAAGTGCAATAGATGATGTGGCCGGACCGCCGCTTAGTCGCGGCTTCTGGCCTCAAGGCCAGCCGGCTCTGCCGCTAGAGAATCCTCCCACGGGCGCCCATGATGTCAAAACGTGGCCGTCCAACCGGTCAAAGGGACATGAAAATCCCGTCTCAGAGTCGGCGCATTCGTTTGGTTCGAACCTCCCCATGACTGCTGAAATATCCGCCGGCGCCACGGATCGCGCTGATATGTCGGCCAGAGCCTTGCTCCTGCTGCCGCTGACGGTCGCCTGCGGCGTGTTCATGACCAGCCTCGATCAGAATGTGGTGGTAACGGCACTGCCCGGTATCGGCGAAAGCCTCGCCCGTCCGCCTAGCCAGCTCGGTCTGCTGATCACTGTCTATGTCGCCAGCCTGATCATCTCGATGCCGCTCGGCGGCTGGGCCGCCGATCGCTTCGGCCTGCGCAATGTCTACTGCTTCGCCTTGCTGGTGTTCGCCGCCTCGTCGGCCCTGTGCGGTCTCTCGAACGACATCTGGATGCTGGTCGGCGCCCGCGCGTTGCAGGGCTTCGGTGGCGCGCTGATGGGTACGCTCGGCCAGGTCGTCATCCTGTCGACCTTTCCACGCAGCCGGACGCTGAAGATCAACATGTACATCTCGCTGGCCGGCCAGTCCGGACCGCTGGTCGGCCCGCTCGTCGGCGGCGCGCTGACCACCTACATTTCCTGGCGCTGGATCTTCTTCATCAACGTGCCCTTCGGGCTAACGGCGGCCGTGCTTGCCGCCTCGCTGTTTCCCACCATGACCAAGCCGGTGCGCACGCCCTTCGATTTTCCGGGTTTTCTGCTGGTCGGCAGCGGCATGGTCCTGCTGGTCTTCGGCATGGACTCGCTGGCGGCGAAGGACGTAGCCGGAAGCATGATCGCGGTTGAGCTTGTGCTGGCCGTCGTCATTCTGACGGCCGCCTCGTTCTACTGCCTGCGCGTGCGCAATCCTCTGCTCGATCTCAAGCTCCTGCGCATCCGCACCTTCCGCATTTCATTCCTTACTGGCGGCGGTCTGGATACGATCGGCCTCAGCTCCGTCGTCTTCCTGCTGCCACTGATGTTCCAGCTCGGCTTCGGCATGAGCGCGGTGCAGGCGGGATCGCTGACCTTCGTCGCGGCGGTCGGATCGGTGGTCATGCGGTTCTTCATGCCGCGCCTTCTCAATCGCTTCGGCTTCCGCCGCGTGCTGGTCGTCAACACGCCCGTGGTCGCCGCGATGGTCGCGGGCTTTGCCTTGCAGCAGGCGACGACGCCGGTGTGGATCACGCTGACCTACATCTTTGTCTTCGGCGTGTTACGCTCCGTGCAGTGGGCATCGACCGGCAACCTCGCCTATTCCGACATCGCGCCCGAACAGCTCGCCCGCTTCAGCGCGCTCTATTACATCCTGTGGCAGCTGGCGGTCGCCATCAGCGTCGGTCTCGCTGCTGCCATGCTGTCATTCCTCGCCGGCGGCGGCGCGGCGGTCGCCAGCGATTTCCGGATTCTCTTTATGATCGAGGGCGTCATCACGCTCTGCGCGCTGCTCGCCTATCTCAAGCTGACGCCACAGGACGGTGCCCATGTCAGCGGCCATGGCATGCAGATGACCGAGTAGGCCACAAGCCTTACTCGCTGAACGTCACCCATTCTTCCAACGGCACGCGATCGGTGCGGAAGGCGTTTTCCGGCTTGGACGTGTCTTCATAGCCGAGCGCCATGCCGCAAACGACGATCTCTTCGTCGGGAATGTTGAGCACCGGCCGGATTTGCCGGTGATAGGGCGCGAAGGCCGCCTGCGGGCAAGTGTGCAGGCCCCTGCCCCGCGCCGCGACCATGATGTTCTGCAGGAACATGCCGTAGTCGATCCACGAACCCTGGTTGAGGCGGCGATCGATGGTGAAGATCATGCCGACCGGCGCATCGAAGAAGACGAAGTTGCGGTCATGCTGGGCGCGCATCCTGTCGACCTCGCGTCGGCCGATGCCGAGCGCGCCATAGAGACCGAAGCCATTGGCACGGCGGCGGGTCAGGTATGGCTCGAAAAACTGCGTGGGATAGTAGCGATACTCGTCCCAGTCGGCCTTTTCGGCCCGGATGCCGGAATTCAGGATGGCATCCGATATCTGCTGCTTGGTCTCGCCCTTGGTGACGTAGACGCGCCATGGCTGCATGTTGGTGCCCGACGGTGCGCGCGCCGCGACCGTAAGAATGGCGCGGATCGTCTCGTCGTCGACCATGTCGGACAGGAATGCACGCACCGAACGGCGCGTTAGGATCGCCTCGTCGACAATCTCGGCATCGCCCGCGATCCGAGCCTTCTTTTCCAGCATGGGCCGTCCCTCAGCCTTTGTGTCGATCGGACGTCCCCACTCGCCGCTCGAAGAAGCGGAGCCTTTGCATGAACCGTCAAAATCCTGCAAGCAAATCTTGAGCATCGGTGAAAATCTACTTGATTTTTTCATGAGCTTGCTTTCTCATGAAATTCGGATGGAAATTTTCATGACGAGAGCGTTTTGCCCTCCACTACCGCACGAACATTGCAGGGACCTGACGAACGCGTGCTGGCAAGCGATATCAGGGCGCTGCGCAGGGCGCGCGGGCTGACGCTGGCAGGGATCGCCCTGAAACTTGACCGTTCGGTCGGTTGGGTCAGTCAGGTCGAGCGTGGTCTGTCAACGCCATCGCTCAGCGACCTCAGGGCCTTCGCGGAGCTGTTCGGCGTTCCGATCAGCCTGTTCTTCAGTCACGACGTACCCCAGGAAAGCGAGCGCGGCGTGATTGTGCGCGCGGGCAAGCGCCGCACGCTTGGCACCAGCGAATCCGGCCTGGTCGAAGAGCTTCTGTCGCCCGATCTCGGTGGCAGTTTCGAGATGGTGCGTTCGGTCTTCGCGCCGGGCGCGGAGCTGAAGACCGAGGCCCGCCGACCGACCGAGGAGGCCGGATACGTCGCCTCCGGGCAGTTCGATATCGAGATCGCGGGCATCTGGCACCGGCTCGGCGAAGGCGATTCCTTCCGCTTCGAAGGCAAGCCTTATCGCTGGCGCAATCCCGGGACCGAGCCGGCGGTTGTCATCTGGGTGGTTTCGCCACCCGTCTACTGAAATGCATGTCGCCCAAGACCGTGCGCGGTTTTGGGTCGACGACATGCATCAAAACAAAAGCAGAAGCGCAGCGCGCTTGAAGTTTGGGAGAAGAACATGGCGGGTTTGCCGAGCACGGCGCGCGTGGTGATCATCGGAGGTGGCGTTGTCGGCACCTCGGCGCTCTATCATCTGGCCAAGGCAGGCTGGACCGACTGCGTGCTTCTGGAAAAGAACGAGCTGACGTCAGGCTCGACCTGGCATGCCGCCGGCAATGTTCCGACCTTCTCCTCGTCCTGGTCGCTGATGAACATGCAGCGCTATTCGACCGAGCTTTACCGGGGCCTTGCCGAGGCGGTCGACTATCCCATGAACTATCACGTCACCGGTTCGCTGCGCCTCGCCCACTCGAACGAGCGCATGCAGGAATTCCAGCGCGCCAAGGGCATGGGCCGTTACCAGGGCATGGACATCGACGTGGTCGGCGTCGACGAGATCAAACGCCGCTATCCCTTTATCGAGACGCACGACCTTGAAGGCGCGCTCTACGACCCGAGCGACGGCGATATCGACCCGGCGCAGTTGACCCAGGCGCTGGCCAAGGGCGCGCGCGACATGGGCGCCAGGATCATCCGCTTCTGCCCCGTGATCGGCGTGCGCCGTGAGAAGGACGAATGGGTGGTCACCACACCGCAAGGCGATATCCGTTGCGAGATCGTCGTCAATGCCGCCGGCTACCGCGCCGCCGAAGTCGGCAGGATGTTCGGCCGCGAAGTGCCGATGATGGTGATGAGCCATCAATATATCCTGTTCGAGGAAATCCCCGAACTGGCGGCATGGTCGAAGGAACAAGGCAAAAAACTGCCGCTGCTGCGCGACGTCGACACCTCATACTACTTGCGCCAGGAAAAGGGCGGCATGAATCTCGGCCCCTATGAGCGCAATTGCCGCGCGCACTGGGCCACCCACAACGATCCGATGCCGGAGGACTTTTCCTTCCAGCTCTTCCCCGACGATCTCGACCGGCTGGAACACTACCTGGCCGATGCCGTCGCCCGCGTGCCGATCCTCGGCACCACCGGCCTGTCCAAGGTCATCAACGGGCCGATCCCCTATGCGCCGGACGGCAATCCGCTGATCGGCCCGATGCCTGGCGTGCCCAATGCCTTCGAGGCCTGCGTCTTCACCTTCGGCATTGCCCAAGGCGGCGGCGCCGGCAAGGTGCTGGCCGAATGGGTCACGCAAGGCCAGACGGAGTGGGACATGTGGTCGTGCGATCCGCGCCGCTTCACCTCTTTTGCTGCTGCACCGGACTACTGCGTCGCCAAGGGCATGGAAATCTACGGCAACGAATACGCCATCCAGTTCCCGCGCCATGCCTGGCCGGAAGGGCGCGACCGCAAGCTGTCGCCGATCCATGATCGCATCAAGGCGCTCGGCGGCCGCTTCGACGCCTATAATGGCTGGGAACGCGCCACCTGGTACGCGCAGGACGGCGACGATATCTCCGAGGAAGCGACCCTGACCTTCCGCCGCGACGGGCCCTGGCAGCACCGCGTGCGCGAAGAGTGCCTGGCCGTGCGTGACGCCGCCGGCATCCTCGACCTGCCCGGCTTCTCGCGCTTCAATCTTGAGGGCCCGGGCGCCGCCGAATGGCTGAGCCTGCAGGTCACCGGCCTGGTGCCGAAGCCTGGTCGTATCGGGCTCGTCTACTTCGCCGACGACAAGGGGCGCATCGTCACCGAAATGTCCGTCGTGCGCCATGGCGAGGATCAGATGACGCTGATCACCGCGGCGGTGGCGCAGTGGCACGATTTCGAATGGCTGAAGTTGCGCATGCCAGCGGATGCGGCCTTCACGCTGACCGACCGCACCGAGGAGTATTCGACCCAGATCCTCGCCGGCCCCAACTCGCGAAAAATCCTCGCCGATGTCTGCGACGCTGATCTCACTTTGCCCTGGCTGACGCACCAGGAAACGACAATAGCCGGCCGCTGGGCGAGGCTCGTGCGCGTCTCCTTTGCCGGCGAGCTCGGTTGGGAAATCCACACCAGGATCGACGACACAGCTGCCGTCTTTGACGCCATCTGGGCCGCAGGCCAGAAACACGGTCTTAAGCCGTTCGGCATGTACGCGCTGGATTCGCTACGGCTCGAAAAAGGCTACCGCACCTGGAAGGGGGATTTGTCGACCGACTATTCGGTCCTGCAGGGTGGGCTGGAGCGCTTCGTCAAATGGGAAAAGCCCGACTTCCGTGGCAAGACGGCGCTGCAGAACGAGAAACAGCAAGGCGTGAAGAAACGCTTCGTCACGCTGGTCGTTGAAAACCCCGGTGATTGCGACGCGCCCTACATGTCGACGCTTTGGCATGGCGGCCAGATCGTTGGTGAAACCACCTCAGGCGGCTGGGGCCATCGCATCGACAAGTCCATAGCGCTCGGCATGCTGCGCGCCGACCTGACCGAGCCAGGCACCTCTGTCGAGATCGAAATCTTCGGCGACCGGTTCAAGGCTGTCGTGCAGAAGGACGAGCCCTTGTGGGATCCGAAGAACGAGAGGCTGCGCGCATGAAGCGGGTCATCCTCACCGATGGCGGAATGGGCCAGGAACTGGTGCGGCGCAGCAAGTCGGAGCCGACGCCGCTGTGGTCGGCCAGGGTTCTTATCGACGAACCCGATCTGGTGCGCGGCCTGCATGCCGAGTTCATCCGCGCCGGTGCCCGCGTCATTACCATAAACACCTATTCGGCGACGCCCGAACGTCTGGCGCGCGAAGGCGCGGAGGACCTGTTCAAACCGTTGCAGAAGCGCGGCATCGACCTGGCCAGGCAGGCGCGCGACGAGGCCGGCGACACGGCGATCGCCGGTTGCCTGTCGCCGCTTTTTGGCAGCTACGCGCCGGCACTGACCATTTCCTACCAGGACACGCTTGACATCTACCGCCGTATCGTCGCCGAGCAGGCGAATGGCGTCGATCTGTTCCTTTGCGAAACCATGGCGTCCGCCGAGGAAGCGCGCGCGGCCGTCACTGCGGCGTCGGAAAGCGGCAAGCCGGTATGGGTATCGTGGACGCTTGCCGACCACGGTGAGCCCCGGTTGCGCAGCGGCGAGACGATTGCCGCCGCGGCAAACGCCCTCGGTGGTTTGCCGGTGGCCGCTCGGCTGCTGAACTGTTGCCGCCCGGAGGCAATCGCGGCGGCCCTGCCTGAGCTGATCGAACTTGGCGGCCCGGTTGGCGCCTATGCCAATGGCTTCACCTCGATCGAGGCATTGCAACATGGCGGCACCGTCGACGTGCTGCACGCGCGTCACGACCTCGATCCGGAGGCCTATGCCGATCAGGCGATGGACTGGGTCGAAGTCGGCGCCCAGATCGTCGGCGGCTGCTGCGAAGTCGGGCCGAGCCACATCGCCGCGCTACGCGACCGGTTGGAAGAGACAGGGTACGAGATTTCGGGAGTAGCAAATGCCTAGACCATCCTCGCGCATTTCCGGCATCGTGCCTTCGGGCAAGGATGGTTGGGAGGTTCATTTCGCCGCCTGGGCCCGCAAGGAAGCCGGCGAAGACATCATCATGCTGTCGGTCGGCGACCATGATTTCGACACGCCTTCACAGACGATCGAAGCCTGCGTGGCGGCGGTTCGCGGCAGCAACCATCACTACACGCCGCTGCCCGGTCTGCCCCGCCTGCGCAAGGCGATGGCCGCGGCCTCCACCGCATGCACCGGCATTGAAACAACGCCGGATCAGGTCATCGCCACGCCCGGTGGCCAGGCGGCACTTTACGCGGCCGTGCAGGCAGCGCTCGACCAGGGCGACCACGCTATCGTGGTGGCGCCCTACTACGCCACCTATCCCAACACGTTCAGCGCCGCCGGTGCCAGTTTCACCGTCGTCGAAACACCGGCCGAGGACGGTTTCCAGCCGCGTGCCGACATGATCCGCGCGGCATTGCGGCCGAACACCCGCGCCATCTTGATCAACACGCCGAACAACCCGACAGGTGCGGTCTATTCGCGCGAACGGCTGGAACAACTGGCCGAAATCTGCAGGGAGCATGACCTCTGGCTTCTCTCCGACGAAGTCTACTGGACGCTGGGCGGCGGCGAGCATGTCTCGCCGCGCTCGCTGCCCGGCATGGCCGAACGCACGCTGGTCATCAATTCCATGTCCAAGAGCCACGGCATGACCGGCTGGCGCATGGGCTGGCTGACCGGTCCGGAAGCGATGATCGCGCTGCTCACCAACCTCAATCTGGTGACCACCTACGGCCTGCCGGCCTTCATCTCGATCGCCTGCGCCGAGGCACTGGAAAACCGTTATGGCGTGAAGGACATCGCCGAGCGCTATGCGGCGCGGCGCACCGTCTTGCTCGACGCCTTGCGCGGCATGAACGATGTGACCGTACGCGGTTCCGAGGGCGGCATGTATGTCATGCTCGACATATCCGATGTTGAACCCGACGATGAGAAATTCGCCTTCGCCCTGCTCGACAAGGAGAATGTCGGCGTGATGCCGGGTTCCAGCTTCGGCGAGGCCGCCGCCGGCCATATCCGCATCAGCCTGTGCCAGCCGGAGCCCGTGCTCAGGGAAGCGGCACTGCGGCTGCGCCGTTTTGCGTCCACCTATCGCCGCGAGGCCGCATGAACATCTCTTCCCCCAAATCCATCCCCGCCAAGGCACGCGCGGTCATCATCGGCGGTGGCGTGTCCGGCTGTTCGGTCGCCTACCACCTGGCCAAGCTCGGCTGGACCGATATCGTGTTGCTCGAGCGCAAGCAGCTGACATCGGGCACGACATGGCACGCCGCCGGCCTGATCGGCCAGTTGCGCGGTTCGCAGAACATGACGCGGCTGGCGAAATATTCCGCTGACCTCTACGTCAAGCTGGAAGCCGAGACCGAGGTCGGCACCGGCATGCGCCAGGTCGGCTCGATCACCGTGGCGCTGACCGAGGAGCGCAAGCACGAAATCTACCGGCAGGCCTCGCTTGCCCGCGCCTTCGATGTCGATGTACGCGAGATCTCGCCCAGCGAAGTGAAGGAGATGTATCCGCATCTCAATGTCTCCGACGTCGTCGGCGCCGTGCATCTGCCGCTCGATGGTCAGTGCGACCCCGCCAACATCGCCATGGCGCTGGCCAAGGGCGCGCGTCAGCGCGGCGCCACCATCGTCGAGAACGTGAAGGTCACCAAGGTCCACACGAAGGCGGGCCGCGTTGCCGGCGTATCCTGGGAACGTGGTGAAGACCAGGGCACGATCGAGGCCGAGATCGTCATCAACTGCGCCGGCATGTGGGCGCGCGAGCTTGGCGCGCGGAATGGCGTGAACATCCCGCTGCATGCCTGCGAGCACTTTTATCTCGTCACCGAGCCGATCCCCGGGTTGAGCCGCTTGCCGGTCCTGCGCGTGCCGGACGAGTGCGCCTACTATAAGGAAGATGCCGGCAAGATGATGCTCGGCGCCTTCGAACCGGTGGCCAAGCCGTGGGGCATGGACGGCATCCGTGAGGATTTCTGCTTCGACCAACTGCCCGAGGACATGGATCATTTCGAACCCATCCTCGAAATGGGCGTCAACCGCATGCCGATGCTCGCCACCGCCGGCATCCACACCTTCTTCAACGGCCCCGAAAGTTTCACGCCCGACGACCGCTACTATCTCGGCGAAGCGCCGGAACTGCGGGGCTACTGGATGGCGACCGGCTACAATTCGATCGGCATCGTGTCTTCCGGCGGCGCCGGCATGGCGCTGGCGCAGTGGATCAACGATGGCGAGGCGCCCTTCGACCTGTGGGAAGTCGATATCCGCCGCACCCAGCCATTCCAGAAGAACCGCCGCTATCTCAAGGAACGCGTCTCGGAAACGCTCGGCCTGCTCTACGCCGACCATTTCCCCTACCGCCAGATGGCGACGTCGCGCGGTGTGCGCCGCTCGCCCTTGCATGAGCATCTTAAGGCACGTGGCGCCGTGTTCGGCGAGGTCGCCGGCTGGGAGCGCGCCAACTGGTTCGCCCGGGAGGGACAGGAGCGCGAATACCGCTATTCCTGGAAGCGGCAGAACTGGTTCGACAACCAGCGCGAGGAGCATTTGGCGGTCCGCAACAAGGTCGGCCTGTTCGACATGACCTCGTTCGGCAAGATCCGCCTCGAGGGCCGCGACGCCTGTGCCTTCCTGCAGAAACTATGCGCGAACGACATGGACGTCGTGCCGGGCAAGATCGTCTACACGCAGATGCTCAACCAGCGTGGCGGGATCGAGAGCGACCTTACCGTGTCGCGCCTGTCGGATACGGCCTACTTCCTCGTCGTCCCCGGCGCCACGCTGCAGCGCGATCTGGCCTGGCTGCGCCGGCATATCGGCGAGGCGTTCGTCGTCATTACCGATGTAACCGCTGCTGAAAGCGTGCTCTGCGTCATGGGCCCGGATGCGCGAAACCTGATCCAGAAGGTCAGCCCCAACGACTTCTCCAACGAAGCCCACCCGTTCGGCACCTTCCAGGAGATCGAGATCGGCATGGGTCTGGCCCGCGCCCACCGCGTCACCTATGTCGGCGAGCTCGGCTGGGAACTCTATGTCTCGACCGACCAGGCGGCTCATGTCTTCGAGGCGATCGAGCAGGCTGGTGCCGATGTCGGGCTGAAACTCTGCGGCCTTCACACGCTGGATTCCTGCCGCATCGAAAAGGCCTTCCGCCATTTCGGCCACGACATCACCGACGAGGACAATGTGCTGGAAGCAGGCCTCGGCTTCGCGGTGAAGACGGGTAAGGGCGACTTCATCGGCCGCGATGCGGTGCTGAAGAAAAAGGAAGCCGGATTGGCCCGCCGGCTGGTGCAGTTCCGCCTGAAAGACCCGCAACCGCTGCTCTTCCACAACGAGGCGATCCTGCGCGACGGCAAGATCGTCGGCCCGGTCACATCGGGCAATTACGGCCACCATCTCGGCGGTGCGATCGGGCTGGGTTATGTGCCGTGCCATGGCGAGAGCGAGGCGGATGTACTGGCCTCGAGCTACGAGATCGAGATCGCCGGCGAACGTTTTGCGGCGGAAGCGTCGCTGAAGCCGATGTATGATCCGAAGGCGGAGCGGGTGAAGATGTAGCTCCTTCTACCCTCCCCCTTGTGGGGAGGGTCGCGCAGCAAATGCCGCTCGGGCGGCTTTTGCGAAGCGGGG
>NZ_VFVA01000038.1:0-52847 GCF_006442155.1 Mesorhizobium sp. B2-4-14
AGCGTCTTGGCGGCGCTGTCGCCGCCGGCTACCGTGATCACCGGCGCGTCGTTGGTGCCGGTGACGGTGATCGTCACGGTCTGGTCGTCGGACAGAGGCACGCCGGAATTGTCGGTCGCCCTAACGGTGTAAGTCAGCGTCAGATGCTCGCCGGCGGCGAGGTAGTCGAACGCCTCGGTGGCCGAGTTGAAGGCCCAGTTCAGGTTGTTGGCAGCGCCCGTGTCGGCCGCAATCGAGCCCGGCGTCACCTGCAGCATCGCCAGCAGCGCGGCGTTGTCGGAGCCGAGGCCGAGGGTCGTGTCGGAGGCCACCACCGAGACGACGCTCGGCGTCACGGTATTGCTCAGATCGGCATCGGTGACCGTCAGCGTGCCCGAGGTGCCGAGACCCGCATTGGTCTCGGCCAGCGTCTTGGCGGCGCTGTCGCCGCCGGCTACCGTGATCACCGGCGCGTCGTTGGTGCCGGTGACGGTGATCGTCACGGTTGCCGTTGAAGCATCGCCATCAGAGTCCGTCACCTTGTAGGTGAAAGAGTCAGTCAGGGACTCGCCGGCGGCCAGAGTCTGGAGGATCGCTGTGTTCGGCGTATACGTGAAATTGCCGCTCGGGGTCGTGAGCACAACGGAGCCGTAGGACGGGTTCGACGTCTTTGCAACACTGAGGACAAGGTCAGGGACGGAGTCGTTGCCTAAGACATTGCCGGTAAGGCTGATTGTGTCCTCCGTAACCCCGAACGCGTCGTCCCGGGCCACGACTGCCTCATCGACAGGGTTCTGCTCTACGCCATCAACGAAGACCTTCAGGATTTCGACATTCTTTACGTCCAGGCCGAAGGCAGTGAACACGAAGTCTTCCGCGCCGCCTTTGGCGAGCACCTGGAGATAGCGAGCAATATCACTTTGGAGTGCTGCCGATTGCCACTGGGCGAGCGTCAGATCGAGGCGGAGCGTGTCAGTATCGCCGGCGCCGTCGTAGACATCGCTGGCTCCAACGTTCTCTGTGGCGTTGTAGATTAGGAGGTCATTGCCGCCGCCGCCTTTGACCTGATCCGAACCCGAACCGCCATCGAGGCTATCATTCCCAACACCACCATCGAGGATGTCCGCTCCATCGCCACCGTTCAGCGTATCGTCGCCCTCATCTCCACGGAGACTGTCGTTGCCAATCCCACCATACAGGAAGTCGTTGCCCAGCCCCCCTCTGAGATCGTCCGCTCCAGCATCCCCATAGAGCGTGTCATTCCCGTCATCACCGTTCAGGAGGTCGTCGCCAGCGTCACCGTGTAAGAGGTCATTACCAATGCCGCCGCTGAGCTTGTCGTTGCCGTCGCCGCCGTAGACCTGATCGTTGCCGCCTGCTGCCGACACGATATCGTCGCCGCCCAAGGCATTGATGACGTCGTCCAGAGCAGTCCCGGTGATGGTGTTCTTGCCGTTCGTCCCGTTGATAGTGGCCATAGTTCTCCCCCTTCGGTTCCGCGTGGGACCGATCTCAGGTCATGATTGCTTGTGCAGTTCGTGGAGACCGCCACGGGCGTGCTCGCCTACTAACAAGGCTGAAGAGCCAGCAGTGGGCGAGTTGTCTATCGGGCCGCCAACCGGAGAGGCTGAGAGCACCACAAACAAAGCATGTGCGCACGTGACCCTTGCCAAGGCAATAGCTCCGCCAGACTCGGCAAAGCTACCGCCCCACCAGGTTGTCTCGCTTCAAAGCAAGAAAGTCAGTCGGTTGATCTACGCCAACCACTGCGCGGCGCAATGCTACCGGCAACATTCCCACCCATTCTTTCCCTCAATTCCAAATTGCTCTTGCGGATACAAGGTGTCAACTCTCTTTATTAGTAATAGATAAAACAATAAGACTCGTACCGGGCAAACGAACCGTTCGGCATGCCCGATGGCAGCCAGGGCAATGGCTATGTGAAGCGTGGTCGTAAGGCCGGCAAGAAACGGATTTCACGAATGACCCGGCCGTCATTGCCCTCCGAGAACGGGAAGTGACATGATGTTCGCGCTCATCGGGAAGCACCGGAACATCTGGCCGGTGGCATGGCTGTGCGACGCTCTGGATGCATCCCCTCTTTAGGCTGCCATGCCTAGCCTAATCGCGTCCCAGCGCTCTTGCATGACGACATTCTCGTTGTCAAAGATCGACCGAAGCTTCAAGAGCCGCAACCGAATCTATGGTGCACGTCGCGTCTGGCACGATGTTCTGGCGGAGGGCCTCTCCTGCGGCCTGCGGCCAGCATCGTATCGAGCGGCTCATGCGGGAGAATGGGCTACTTTGCTTGGAAGCGCCGCCGTGGGTTTCCGAAATATACTGTCCAGCGCTCGGGAGTATCGGACAACCTCCTTCCAGGCGGCTTGTCAGCACGTCTTGCCGATCATTTTGTCAACCTGCTTTAGCACCTTTACATCCCATTTCGACATCTGCTATTCCTCGCCGCACGTTTACGCGTTTACAAGGATGATGGAATGGCTGTTTACGGATACGCTCGCGTCTCGACCGCGAAACAGGCGAATGAAGGTGAGAGCCTTGAAGTGCAGCGACGCCAGATTGAGGGCTACGCGCATATGCACGGCATGACGCTTGTGGAGATCGCTATCGAGGAAGGCGTCTCCGGTTCGATCCCTGTTACCGATCGTCCGGCCGGCGGCCCACTCTTCGGGAAACTGGTCGCGGGCGACATCGTGGTCGCGGCCAAGCTCGATCGCCTCTTCCGGTCGGCCCTCGACGCTCTGCGGGTAGTGGAGGAATTGAAGAAGCGGGGCATCAAGCTGCATCTTCTTGACCTTGGCGGCGACATCGCCGGCAACGGCTTGTCCAAGCTGTTCCTGACGATCGCCGCAGCCTTCGCCGAAGCCGAACGCGACCGAATTCGCGAGCGCGTCGCCCAGGTAAAGGCCGATCAGCGAGAGCGCGGTCGCTATCTCGGCGGGAACCGCCCATTCGGCTTCAGCGTCGACGCCGACGGTGGCGCCCTGGTCGAGGTACCGGCAGAACAGGCAGCGATCGAAAAGATGCGGCTTCTGCGCAGCCAGGGTGTCTCGTTACGCTCGATTGCCCAGACTGTGACGGGCGACGGCTTTCGCCTTTCGCACGCCGCTGTGAAGAAGGTTTTGGGTCGGCTGTGAGCGCTTTAAAAGGGTATTTTCCTCGCGGGTGCGCAAAACACTGTAAAAACACCCGTTAATTCCAACCAGTCCGCGCGGCATAAGCGGCTGACATTGCTACCTCTTTGGCTACGAGGCGCGTGTTGGAAAATCGGAATAAAAAACATTTGACGGCAGCGAAATTCAGCCTTCTTCATCCGAGCTGCTACTTGGCCACCCTCTGCCCGATTTTGTCGAGCAGCCGCCGGAAACTCTCATCCTCGACGGCTCTTCGAAACGCAGCGACCTCCCTTGCTATTGTGAGGCAGTCGATCCCTGCCACCGCCATTCGGCGCGCCATCCTATCGGCAGTTCTTTGAAGATAGGGCTCACCGAGAGAGCGCTCACCACTTTTGCCGTCTAGAACATCGACAGTTCTACGGATCAACCCAGTCTGCCTTTTGGCCGGGAAGGCAAAGACAGTTGCCATTGTAACGATCGTATCGTCGGTCATTTTCATGCTGCGGCCCTCGCAAACGTTTCTCTGTCCATGAATGCAATAAGCTCTTCGGAGAGGCGATGCGCCCAACCGGCGATCGGATCACCGCAGGTATAGTCGTCGTCTTCCCCGGCAACTGTACGAAGCCAGCGGTAGACATTGACCATGTTGTCGGCGGGGAAGGATCGACCCTCTTGACGAGCCGACTTCAGCGCGGCTTCAACCTTTCTGAGGTCGGCGGCAGGGGTGTTTCTATGGCGCGTCGAACTGCTGTTCGATGCAGCGCCAGCTGAAGGTTTCTTGGTAGGTTGGGCTCCATAAGAAGGTTTCGGGGGCATCGTCGTGCCGGGTTTGGCGTCGTCATCGTGCCGGGTTTCTGCGTCACGGTGCCGGTTTTCAGAATTCGATTTAGGAACGGATGCGGTTTCAAACCCGGCATTGTCATGCCGCCTTTTTGCGGCGATCTGAATGGGTTCCTTTAGCGGGGCCTCGTCGAAGCGTTCAAGGCACACACGGTATCTGCTCGTTTTGTTGCGACCTCCTCCAAGACGCGTTTGGATGTAGTCCGCGTCTTCGAGCCGCCGGATGGACATCCGGGTCGCCCGTTCCTTGAGCCCGGCGACGGCCGCAACTGTTTCGATCGACGGCCAGCTGTAGCCTTGGGCGGGATTTTGGTATTCGATGAGGATCGACAGCACCAAGGCATCCGTGCCGGGCGAGAGCCTGCGATTTCGCAATGCGCTCTGGAGAGCGAACAGTTTGTTGATGGTCTTTGGCTTTGACATCAGTCAGCTTTCCGGCTCGACAGCCATGTCAACCGGTGCAAGGCAGCACCCCGACCAGTGCGTTTAGCCTCCACCGTTAGGAAGCCGCTATCGACCAACTCAGCGAGAGCCTTGGCGGCAGTCATCCGGGCGCAACCGACATGATTGACGAGCCAGCGGTGCGAAATTGGCATCGGGTTGGGCGAGCCTTCCCGGTAGGCTAGTTCAACGGCCACGCGAGCCAACTTGGCCGAGGTCGACAGACGCAGGAACGCCTGGTTGCGGAAATCCTCGATCAACCCGCAAATTGTGTCGACCGCGTCTATCGCGTCGATGTCGACAAAGTCAGAGCCCATGCTGAGATTGGCCGTATTCATGCCGCCCTCGCCTTGATCAGATGGCTGTGCCTGATCGCCTCACAAGCTTCTGCGGCTGAGAGGCCGAACATGGCCTTAAGAGCGGGCACCAATGGCTTTGGCCGGCTATGTGGAGGCATCGTCGCTAGGAAGAGCGCGCACTCATCAATTGCGCGACTGTGATCGTGTGAAAGGCCCGTCGAAGCGCCGCGAGGAATGTCGGGGGGAAGTTCGCTCACGCCGCCTTCCCCAGGTTGGGCCGAAGGCCAAGCTTTTCTGCGATCGGAGCCACCGGCACTACGATCTTGCGGCCTATGCGGATCGTCTGAATGTCCCCCCGTTTGGCGGCCTCGTAGGAGCCGTTTCGGCTTAAGCCATAGAACACCGCCCCGGCGTCGGGAACCGAGAGCGTCGGGCGGGAGAGTGCTTCATCTAGTTTCATTTGGTTATGTCCTTGAATAGGCGGTTGAACGAATATGCGCATATTCGACATAGGACGCGGCGGGATTGCAGGCAATAGAAATATGTGCATATTCCACATCTCATCACAGATCGGGACAAAAAGATGCCGAAGGGATACAAGGGGCGAGAAAAGACTGAGCGCTTACACATGCTCATCTCGCCGGAGGAAATTGCTGCAATAGACGATTGGCGTCTCAACAACAGGGTCGGAACCCGTGCGGAAGCTGTCAGACGGCTTGTTCAAATCGGCCGCAATTTCGATGCAGTGTCGCAGACGTTGGCGCGAGAGGCATACGCGGCGGTCGACAAAATAGATTGCATCGCCAACGAAATTTCAAAGTCCGGCATTGAACAGCAACCGACGGCTAGCCGGGTGAAAATTGGCGAACAACTTCGAGAAGCGGCGGGTGCACAGCACACGTTAGCCGCGCTGCTTGGTGCAATCGACGAAGCCGGGCGAATGTGGCGCTTAGGCCCTATTGATGAGGCCGGCAAATATACAGAGGCCCTACTCGCGGATGTTTCCACTCATCAGCCGCAAAAGGTCACTACGAAATGAAGGGCCACATCACAGAGCGCAGTCCGGGCAAATGGGCGATCGTCCTTGACCTCTATGACGAAGCCGGCAAGCGCCGGCGCAAGTGGCACAGCTTCTCCGGGACGAAGCGGCAGGCGCAGGAGGAATGCGCCCGGCTAGTCGCTGAAATCAAAAACGGGCGCTACGTCGAACCGACCAAGCAGACCATTGCAGAGTTCCTTGACGAATGGCTCGACTTCATCAAGCCGTCGGTCGCTCCGAAAACACATGAGCGTTATGCCGAGATATTGCAGAAGGGCGTTGCTCCGCTCTTAGGCAACGTGACGCTCGCGAAGTTGAAAACCGACAGGATCGACGGCGCACTTGCTAAGGCCCTCACAGAAGGCCGCCGGGACGGCAAGGGTGGGCTTTCACCCCGGACAGTTCATCACATGCGCCGCGTGCTCATCAAAGCCCTGTCGCAGGCATTGACGTGGGAACGCCTCTCCCGGAACCCAGCCACGGCGACCACGCCGCCGAAGGTCGAACGCAAGAAGATGCTAGCCTATGATGCTGCGCAGACGGCGGAGTTGATTGAGGCGATCCGGCCGACCCGCATGTTCATCCCTACCCTCCTGGCGGTCATGTGCGGGTTGCGACGTGGCGAAATCCTTGCGCTTCGCTGGCGAAACGTCGAGCTTGGCGACAATCTCCGGCAACTCTCCATCGTGGAAAGTGCAGAGCAGACCAAGGAAGGCGTTCGCTACAAAGAGCCGAAATCTGGCCGCGCCCGGACCGTAGCATTGTCGTTGACCGTTCTGGACGAGCTGAAGGCGCATAAGACGCGCCAGGCGGAGGAACAACTCCGGCTCGGCATCCGGCCCGAGGCCGAAAGCTTTGTGGTTGCACAGTTTGACGGAAGTCCGATCCAGCCTCGTTCCTTGACGCATGAATGGGTGCGCATCATCGGCAAGACAACCCTTCCACGCATCCGCTTCCATGATCTTCGCCATAGTCACGCGTCACAGATGCTTGCGGCCGGCGTTCATCCGAAGGTTGCCAGCGAGCGCCTTGGGCATTCCACGATCGGGATCACGCTGGACCTTTATTCGCATGTGATGCCTGGAATGCAGGCTGATGCTGCCGAGCAGGTTGACGCGGCGATCCGGAGCGCGGTAAAGCCCAAGCCCTGAGCACGTTCGGTAGCAAAATGGTAGCAGCGGCACAACAATCCCGCTGGAAAGTCCAAAAAAGCTAACGAAATCAAGGTTCGGAGGGATGGCCGAGCGGTTTAAGGCACCGGTCTTGAAAACCGGCGTGGGCGCAAGTTCACCGTGGGTTCGAATCCCACTCCCTCCGCCAGATCTGCGGCCACGCCAGCACACCTCCGGGCGCGCCAATCACCGCCCGTTGCCGCGCCGACGTCTTTGTTTAACGGAGATCGTCCGTTCAAGGCGTTCACGCCCGGAAGCGCAGTGTCTCCACAAAATGGGTGAAGGCAGACGAAGCGTGCCGTCGGTGTGGATAATAGAGGTGATAGCCCGGCAGATCGGGCGTGAACCGGCTCAGCACACGCACCAGCCGGCCTCCATCCAAATGATGCTGCACCTGGTCGAGTGGTAAATAGGCGAGGCCGTGGCCGTCGAGCGCGGCATCAAGGATCAGGTCGATCGTATTGAAGACGAGCGGCCCGTCGACCCTCACCCGCGTCTCGCGGCCGCCGCGCATCAATCGCCATTTATTCAGCGTGCCGGAAGTCGGTAGCCGCAAATTGATCGCACGATGATCGATCAGTTGCGCCGGCGAACTCGGAACAGTGTGCGTGCGGAAATAATCCGGCGAGCCGACGATCGCCATCGGGATGTCAGGCCCGATACGCACCGCTATCATGTCTTTCGCCATCTCCCCGCCGAGCCGGACACCAGCGTCGAAGCGATCAGCCACGACATCGGCAAGGCCGTAGTCGACGGTGAGATCCACCGCGATGTCCGGGTTACCCGGCAGCAGCCGCTTCATGGCCGGGACAATGATGGTCTTAGCCGCGTGCTCGACGGTGGTGATACGGATTGTTCCGGTCGGGCGGTCGCGCAATTCGCCGAGCGAGGCGATGGCGGCGTCCAGGTCGTGCAGCATGGGACCAAGCGTCGCGATCAGCCGCTCGCCCGCCTCAGTGGGCGCCACGCTGCGCGTCGTACGCGACAGGAGCCGCATTCCCAGCCGTTCCTCGATCCGCTTCACGATCTGACTGAGCGCGGATTGCGCCATGCCGAGGCGTTGAGCCGCCTTGGTGAAACTGCGTTCCTCGGCAACGACTACAAAGGCCGCCAGATCGGCAATTTCATCCCGCCGCATTCATCATCTCAATGATAGACCTAATAAGAATTAACCGCCTAATTCGTGCAATCTTTCTGCGCTAGATTCTGTTCATTCACAAGGGCGTTCAAAACCAAACGTACCGTTCGCGTTCAACGCGGCGGGCCGCGTGCTTCAACGGAAGGAGACTGGAAATGGACAAGATCAGCTTCGCCAATTCGAACAACAAGACGATCACCATGTCGGCCGTCATCAATTTCCCCGCAGGCTTCGACGAGAAGCGCAGCTATCCTGCTATCGTCGTCTCGCATCCCGGCGGCGGCGTAAAGGAGCAGACGGCTGGCACCTATGCCAGGAAGCTGGCGGAACGAGGGTTCGTCACCATTGCTTTCGACCGCTCCTACCAGGGCGAAAGCGGCGGCGAGCCGCGCCAGCTCGAAAATCCCTACATCAGCACCGAGGACGTCAGCGCCGTCATCGACCACGTGACCACGCTGCCTTACATCGACAAGGACCGCATCGGTGCGATGGGCATCTGCGCTGGTGCGGGTTACACGGCGAACGCCGCGATCCAGGATCGCCGCATCAAGGCCATCGGCACCGTCAGCGCCGTCAACATCGGCTCGATGTTCCGGAACGGCTGGCAGAATACCGTCCGGTCGATCGACGCCTTGCCGCTGGTCGAGGCCGGCTCGAACGCCCGCACCTCGGATGCCAGTGCCGCTGCGGTTGCGACCATGCCGCTCGCGCCATTGACGGAAAAGGACGCGCCAAACGAGGAACTGCGTCAGGCCTGGGAGTACTACCACACGCCGCGAGCCGAATGCCCGACCGCACCCGGTTTCGCGGCGCTGCGCAGCCTGAACCAGATCATCACTTACGATGCTTACCATATGGCGGATGTCTACCTGACCCAGCCCATACAGATCGTGGCCGGAAGCATGGCGGGCTCTAAGTGGATGAGCGACGACCTGTTTGACCGTGCCGCCAGCACGGACAAATCCTTCCATGTGGTGGAGGGCGCCAATCACATGGAGCTCTATGACGGCCAGAAATACATCGACGAGGCTGTTTCGGTGCTCGCGCCGTTCTTCCAGACGAAACTTTCCGCCGCGGATGCTGCAAAGGCCGCAGCGGAGTAACACCGCAAAATCCGAACCCCAATCGCCGGGCTGCGCCAGCGCCGAAGCGGCTCCCAGCGGGTGAGCGGACAGCCCGGTCAGTCAGGAGAGCACTCCATGAAATCCGTCCAAGTCCAAAACCCCGACATGGCCTGGCACATCGCGGCGAACATCTTGTTTCCGCCGGGCTTCGACGAGTCGAAGAAATACCCGACAACCATCAGCGTTCATCCATTCGGCAGTTGCAAGGAGCAGACCTCGGGCAATGTCTACGGCAAGGCGCTCGCCGAGCAGGGCTTCGTCGTCATCGCCTATGACGCCAGCTTCCAGGGCGAATCCGGCGGATCGCCGCGTTGGATCGAGGACCCGACGCAGCGGGTCGAGGATGTCAGCCGTGTCATCGACTATGCGGCGACGCTTCCCTATGTCGATGAAAACCGCATCGGCGTGCTCGGCGTCTGCGGCGGTGGGGGCTATGCGGTGAATGCCACCCTGACCGAAAAGCGCATCAAGGCCGTGGTCAGCATCACCGGCGTGAACATCGGCCGGCTGTTCCGCGAGGGCTTCAGCCAATACGATCCGCTCGGCGCGCTCGAAGCGATGGCGGCGCAACGCACCAAGGAGGTTCGCGGCGGCGAGCTTCAAGTCAATGAGTTGCTGCCCGCCAGTCCGGAGCAAGCCACCAAGAACGGCTTGACCGAGCGGGACGTTTTCGAGGCGACGGACTACTACAAGACGCCGCGCGGCCACAAGCCGGGTGGTGCGGCCAGGATGCTGTTCTCACATGCGCAGAAGACGCTCGCCTGGGACGCGTTCGCCTTTGCCGAGACGCTCCTCACGCAGCCCGTCATGGTGGTGGTCGGCCAGAAGGTGGGTGCCTTCGGAGCCTATCGCGACGGCATGGAGATATATGGCCGCGCGACCGGCTCGAAGGACCGCCAACTGGTCTCGCTGGAAGACTGGTCGCATTACGACCTCTACGACAAGCCCGAGCCGGTGGGCATGGCGCTCGAAAAGCTCATTCCGTTCTTCAGGAAGCATCTGAACGAGCCGGTCGCCGCACGCCAGCGCGACGCAGCCGAATAAGCATCTCTGATCGAGGATATTTGCCGGCCCTGCTCGTCCGCCTGGCGAATGGATGGGGCCGGAGATGAACTCTGGGTGCCAATGAGCACGTCGCATAGGACAGGCGCGATCGGCCTTCGAGCTTGCTCAAGACAGTTTCATGAGGAGAAGAAAAATGACGAAGGTGCTCATTCTCGGCGCAGGCGGACAAATCGCCCGCCATGCTATCGCGATGTTGGCCGGCGAGGATGATGTGCGGCTGACGCTGTTCGCCCGTAACGCCGCCAAGCTGGTGGAAGTGCCCGCCAATGCTTCCGTCATCCAGGGCGACGTGCTCGATGCCACACAACTCGGTGCGGCGGTGAAAGGACAAGACATCGTCTATGCCAACCTGACCGGCGAAGACCTCGATGCACAGGCAAAAAGCGTCATCGCCACGATGCGGGCGGCGGGCGTCAATCGGTTGATCTTCATCCTGCCACTGGGAATTTACGATGAGGTTCCCGGCAAGTTCGGCGAATGGAACAACGCAATGATCGGCGAGGACCTGAAACCCTTCCGCCGCGCCGCCGATGCCATCGAGGCATCGGGGCTGGAATACACCCTCATCCGCCCCGCCTGGCTGATGGACGAGCATGAAGTGGACTATGAGCTGACGCGGCGCAATGAGCCGTTCAAGGGCACCGTCGTCTCGCGCAAGAGCGTGGCCGATCTGATCGTGAGGATTATCCGCTCGCCGGGCCTGCACCTGCGCGGCAATATCGGTGTCGACAAGCCCGGGACCGACGGCGAGAAGCCCTATTTCATGTAAGGTTGCCGCTATTGCTTAGAGGAGGCAGAACGCTCCTCAAC
Organism: Mesorhizobium sp. B2-4-14; assembly: GCF_006442155.1. Classification (NCBI taxonomy): domain Bacteria; kingdom Pseudomonadati; phylum Pseudomonadota; class Alphaproteobacteria; order Hyphomicrobiales; family Phyllobacteriaceae; genus Mesorhizobium; species Mesorhizobium sp. B2-4-14. The sequence continues at coordinate 11,042 of NZ_VFVA01000038.1, forward strand.
CAGCGCGGCCCGGCGTCGTGAGCTACCACGCTCGAAACAGTCAGAAGAGCGTGACAGAGCAGGACAAGTCGGCCGAAAACCAGACGCGATTTCAATGAGTTCCGGCTGATCTTCAGTTGGCATCTTAGAAGGCTAAGGCGTAGACGAGTTCTCATCGCCATCCTGCACTGCCCGCAAGCAATCCGCGGCGATAAGGGCGCGGCGATGGCAGCCCGCGCGACGCCAGGCAATTGCTCAGTCGGATTGCTGGGTGCGCTCGGCGATCGCGAATGCCTGCAGGTTCTTGGCCTTGCCTATATCCTGATCCGCGTTTGCGATGATCGAAAAGAAGGCCGCTCTCGCAATGTCCTTCTTCGAGGCGTTGGGATGCGCTTTCTGAGCTGCCTTGACAAGCTGCTTGGGAGACATGTCGGGCGTGACGATCCTCATGAGGGTGTCGCCGATCGCACTCATTTCACTTGCGTCCATGACGGGGTGTCCTGTGCTGACCGTGAGGCCACAATAGCAAGGATCATTCGCGGCTGCCAAGATGGAACCTGCACAAGATAGCACCTGAAATAGAAAACCCCACCGGCAGGGAACCGGAGGGGTTAGTCCTGGGAGGACGCGGGTCGCGCTGCGTTCGCAAACCGCGCGCTCGCCAGATATCGCCCTGTTGCGACACCTATGTGACAATGGGCGGGCGCCGCTGTCGCACTGCCCGTCGCAAACACGACCCCAAAGCCCATATCAAGCCTTTGGAAAGGAGAGATGTGCTTCTGTTCAGAAGCCCAGGCGCAGGCCGCGCCGCGACAGACAAGGCGATAGAGGCGGGTGAATGGATATCTTTGGCATCAAGGCGCTGCTGATCTGCGCATTGATCTTCATTCCGTTCGAACATCTGTTCGCCGAGCGGCCGCAGAAGATCTTTCGCAAGGGCTTCGATGTCGATCTGATCTATCTGATGTTCAACGCCTTCATCGTAAAGGTGGCCATGGTCATGATGGCGGCCGTTGTCCTCCACGTCGCCGCAGTCCTTGTCCCTCAATCGGTGACGCGAGCCGTCAGCGGTCAGCCCGTCTGGCTGCAGGTTGCGGAAATCATCCTGATCACCGACATCGGTGTCTACTGGGCGCATCGCGCCTTCCACAAAATCCCCGCGCTTTGGAAGTTCCATGCGGTTCACCACGGCATCGAGGAACTGGACTGGCTCGGCGCTTTCCACTCCCACCCGGTCGACGCGATTGCCACAAAGGCGATATCGCTGATGCCGATCTTTCTCCTTGGCTTCTCCAAGGCCTCGATCGCCGTCTTTTCGATGATCTACTTTGGGCACACGATGCTCGTTCATTCAAACCTGCGGGTTCCGTTCGGCCCCTTGAAGTGGCTGATCGCCAGCCCGCAGTTCCATCGCTGGCACCATGCCAACCAGCGCGAAGCCTATGACAAAAACTTCGCTGGGCAACTGCCCCTCCTCGACGTGCTGTTCGGCACCTACAATGCCACCGGCAACAAGGCGCCGGAAAAGTATGGCGTCGATGATCCGATCCCTGCCAGCTATTTCGGACAGATCGGCTATCCGCTCCGGCCCCGCAGGAAAGTTTCGAACCGAGCCCAGCCGAGCACCGAGGCCTGACGAGCTAGCATCGAGAACGCAGGACCCATGGCCAATCGACATTTGCCGTGTCGCCTTGTGGCAGCAGACGCTGCGTCGAGAGCCGGTTTTGGCCGCTGCCGGCAAAATTCCAGCCTCCACATCCGGAAGGCTTTTGGCGTCGAATCGGCTAAGCCTTGAGACATGAACGAGACCTCAGTCTATGCGCCGGTGAAGCGGTTCCTCGAAAGTCTCGACTTCGTCGTGAAGGGGGAAATTGGCGGCTGCGACATCGTCGCGCTGCGTGAGGGTGAGCCGGCGGTCGTCGTCATCTGCGAATTGAAACTGCAATTCAATCTCGAACTGGTGCTGCAAGGCGTCGACCGCGCGGCGGCTTGCGACGAAGTATGGCTGGCGGCGCGCATGTCGGCGCGGGGCAAGGGCCGCGAAAGCGACGCCAGGTTCCGCAATCTCTGCCGCCGGCTCGGCTTCGGTTTGCTTGGCGTGACCGCGACTGACCGTATCGAGGTGCTTCTCAGTCCGGTCGCGCCTGCGCCGCGCAAGAACGCGCGACGCCGCTCCCGTCTTGTCGACGAGCATCAGCGCCGCCGCGGCGATCCTGTCGCGGGCGGAGGGTCGCGCAATCCGATCATGACCGCTTACCGCCAAAGCGCCCTCGCCTGCGCGGCCGCAATGGCCGATGGTCCCAAACGGCCGCGCGATCTGAAGGTCCTGACGCCGATCGCGCCGAAAATCCTGCAGCATAATGTCTATGGCTGGTTCGCGCGCGTCGACCGTGGCCTCTACGATCTCACGGATGCCGGCCGCGCCTCGCTGGTCCGTTGGCCCCCGGTCTCGCATGACGAAGTCCGACACGAGATTTTGATTGCGCCGACCCTCTGAATGCCGGGACTTGCCCGGCATGAAGTGCCCCTCTCTGTTGATTTTTCAGACAAAATATGGTGCTTGTCCCGCCCATGAAGACACTCTGCATGGTGGCCGTGGCGTCGCTGATATTGGCCTTCCCGGCCAGCGCAATGGACAATGCTTTGCGTGCCGGGCTGATGAAACTTGATCCGCAAACCCGCCTCGAGCAGCGGTGCGATGCCGAAGTTCTGGATCGGATCACCCACGATGACCGCAAGTTCAAAGCCGATCGCGTCGTCGCCTACGCCTTCGCGACGCCCGAGATGAGCGCCGATGCGATCAGGAGCCCGGGTGCGGCGTTCCGCAGCAAAGGACAGTGGTACCGGCTGAAATTCAAGTGCCAGACGGGACCGGATCATATGCAAGTTCTCCAGCTCCGCTACCGAATCGGCGATGAGATCCCGGAAGGCGACTGGGCAAAGTACAATCTCTACAATTAGTTTTTCGCGAGTTCGGGTCCGCGTTGGCTCGCGAGCCGGCGGTTGCTGAACATTCCCTGTAATGCCACGGCCACGAATTGGTTTTCCAGTGTTGTCCAGTGCTGTGTCTTGACGGCAGCGGACCATCCCTTTAGGCCCGTTTCGACAATCGACGACGAACACTCGGCGAAGGGCTTCCAGGTCGATGGAAATATTTACCGCCGCGGGCCTGTCGGCTCTTCTTCAGGTCATCGCCATCGACCTTGCGCTCGCGGGCGATAACGCCATTGTCATCGGCCTCGCCGCGGCCGGCTTGCCGGCCAGCCAGCGCAAGCGGGCGATCCTCGTCGGCATTGTGGCCGCCACCATTCTTCGCATTTTCTTCGCTCTGATCACGCAATGGCTGCTTACCATTGGCCCCATGCTGCTGATCGGAGGCGGCCTGTTGCTACTGTGGGTCTGCTGGAAGATGTGGCGCGAATTGCGTGTCAGCCACGAGCAGGAGCGTGACGCTACCGAATCGCTGTCCAATGGCGGCTTCGACAGCGATGGGGCCGGCAAGGGACCGAGCAAGACCTTCTCGCAGGCCGCCTGGCAGATCGTGATCGCCGACGTTTCGATGTCGCTCGACAACGTCCTTGCCGTCGCGGGAGCGGCAATGAACCATCCGACGGTGCTGATTGTCGGACTGGTCCTGTCGATCGCCTTGATGGGCTTTGCCGCATCCTTCGTCGCGCGCCTGCTGCACAAATACCGCTGGATTGCCTATATCGGTCTGGCGATCATTCTGTACGTCGCGGTCAAGATGCTGCTGGACGGCGCGGTGCAGCAATTCCCCGAGCATTTTGCCTTCCTGGAGCCTTGGTTCGGGTCGGGCGGACACTGAGCGGCAAGCACCGCGCCGGCCGGCGGTTTGCCTGATCGCCGAACCCGTGCTATTGCGCCGCCCAAATTGAGCTCCTGCCGGAGCCATGCAAACCGTCATATGTCGAGATGTCGGGCCGGATCAGCGTTTCCGGTCCGCATCCATTGGAACCTTGCCCATGTCCGCCCCGCGCGTCAGCTTCGTCAGTCTTGGATGTCCCAAAGCCCTTGTGGATTCCGAGCGCATCATCACGCGCCTGCGCGCCGAGGGCTATGAGATCGCGCGCAAGCATGACGGCGCCGATCTCGTTGTCGTCAACACCTGCGGCTTCCTCGATTCCGCCCGGGATGAATCGCTCAATGCCATCGGCTCCGCCCTGTCGGAGAACGGCCGGGTCATCGTCACCGGCTGCCTTGGCGCCGAGCCCGACGTGATCCGCGAAAAGCACCCCAACGTGCTGGCGATCACCGGGCCGCAGGCCTATGAAAGTGTGATGGCCGCCGTGCATGAGGCGGCCCCTCCTTCGCATGATCCCTATATCGACCTGCTGCCGCCGCAGGGCGTCAAGCTGACGCCGCGCCACTATGCCTATCTCAAGATCTCGGAAGGTTGCAACAACCGCTGCACCTTCTGCATCATCCCGGCGCTGCGCGGCGATCTCGTCTCGCGGCCGGCCGCCGACGTTCTGCGCGAAGCCGAGAAACTGGCCAAGGCCGGCGTCAAGGAACTCCTCGTCATCTCGCAGGACACCAGCGCCTACGGCATCGACATCAAGTACCAGACGTCCATGTTCGGCGACCGCGAGGTGCGGGCGAAATTCCTCGATCTATCGCAGGAATTGGGCAAGCTCGGCATCTGGGTGCGCATGCACTATGTCTACCCCTATCCGCACGTCGCCGATGTCATCCCGCTGATGGCTGAAGGAAAAATCCTTCCCTATCTGGACATTCCGTTCCAGCACGCCTCGCCGCGGGTGCTGAAGAACATGCGCCGGCCTGCACATGGCGAAAAGACGCTCGAGCGTATTCGCGGCTGGCGCGACGTGTGCCCGGATCTCGCCATCCGCTCGACCTTCATCGTCGGATTCCCCGGCGAGACGGACGATGATTTCGAGATGCTGCTCGATTGGCTGGACGAAGCCAGGATCGATCGCGCCGGCTGCTTCAAATACGAGCCGGTGCGCGGCGCCCGCTCCAACGATCTCGGCCTCGAACAGGTGCCGCAGGAGATCAAGGAAGCGCGCTGGCACCGCTTCATGCAGCGCCAGCAGAAGATTTCGGCGACGCAACTCGCCAAGAAGGTCGGCAAGCGCCTGCCGGTGCTGATCGACGAGGCGCACGGCACCTCGGCCAAGGGCCGCACCAAATACGACGCGCCCGAGATCGACGGCTCGGTCCGTATCCAGTCGCGCCGCCCGCTGCGCGCCGGCGACATCGTCACCGTCAAGATCGATCGCGCCGACGCTTACGATCTCTACGGTTCAGCGGTCTAGGCCGTGGCCTCATCATTAACGCGCAGCCACAGCCGTATTGACGCGAGTTGGACGAATGCGAGGTAATTGGCCGCGAGCTGGTCGTAGCGGGCCGCTACACGCCGACGGTGTTTGATCACGTGCACGTGGCCGAGCGGCTTGCCTGGTTCGAAACCGCAGACGCCCTGCCGCGCTGTAACCGCAGCAGGGGCGGTGGGGCCGCCAGTACGGCACGGCCCGCGCCAATCCTGACGACTTCTTTCGCCGGCTACGCCGCCTTGCTGGCCGGCGCCGCGTTGTCGACGATCACCGGCGTGTCGAACCAGGTGATCTCAGGCGCGCCGCCAAAGACCTTCGTAACGTGCTCGCGCCACTCTGTGCTGTAGGCGGCCTCGGCCGCGGCACGCGATTCCCAGAGATAGACGCCACCGGCCGTGCGCCCATCCTCCGCCCGCAGGTAATATTTCCGGATCAATCCCGGCAAACTGCGGTACTTCGGGGCGCTCGACTCGAAATGACGCGTCGCCTCCTCGAGGCTGATCGGCTGTGGCAGCCGGAATTGCACCACTGTGGTGATTGTATTGCGCACGACGTTTCTCCTCTCTGATCGGGTCATGCGACCCAGCATTCATCCTGACCGTAAGGCGCCCGGACACGGCACAGCCAACGCGAGAGACTTGGCATCTGCCTATTTTTGTCCCATCATCGCCTTCCGGAGGACGTTACGTTAGCGGCAGCAAAGCCTGGGCTGAATTCGCGAAATCTCGACGCGCCTTGTGCAAATTTGCACAGGACAGGGGCTCGCCATGCAGTGGGATGATTTGAGGATATTCCTTGCTGTCGCGCGTGATGGATCGATCAGCGGCGCGGCAAAACGGATCAACGTGCAGCATTCGACGGTCTCGCGCCGTATCAAGGTGCTAGAACAAAAGCTCGGCACGCGCCTGATCGAGCGCAAGGCGTCGGGCTACGAACTCACCAGCGCCGGCGAGGAACTCAAGCTCGCTGCCAGCAAGATGGAAGTCGAGGTGCTGGAGATCGAAGGCGCGCTCGGCGGCGAAGAAGATCGTCCAACCGGCGTACTGCGCGTCGCTGCGATCAACAACATGGCCTCGTCGGTGCTGATGCCGATATTCGCGCGCTTCAGCGCAAAATATCCAGAGATCGAGCTGCACATACAGGTCTCGAACAAGTATGTCAGCCTGGCCAAGCGCCAAGCCGATGTTGCGATCCGCCAGACCAACACGCCGCACGAGACACTGGTCGGCACGTTGCTCAGTAAGGTCGCCTCTGCCGTCTATGGCGAGCGCAACTATGTGGCCTCATTGCGCTCCGGTGCGACGCCGAAATGGCTGGGCGTGGAATGCTGCGCCTCCCACCAGTCGTGGACAAATGCCGCGTGCCCCAACCGCGACCACAGCTTTTTTGTCGACGATACTTTGTTGACCCTCGCGGCGTTGCGCGAGGGAATGGGCCTCGCCTATCTGCCCTGCTTCATGGGCGACAATGACGCCCGACTGGTCCGTTATCTCGCCCCGGAGCCGCATCATGATGTCGGCCTCTGGCTGCTCTACCATCCCAATCTCCGACGCACCAAGCGTGTGCGGCTGTTTCGCGAACACATGCTGGCGGAAATCGTGGGCCAGCGGGAGCTGTTCGACGGTTCGAAGCCGCGACGTGACGACCGGAACAATTTCGGCACCATGCCGTCGCCGCAACCGAAACGCCACGAACGACAGGCTGCACCCAGCGTGAAATAGAGTTTGGCCTCCGTTGCCGTTGTGGCGCAACGTGTCGCCTTCTGGCCCTTCTCGGGCCTCCAAGCATGTCCGCGTTCACGCTGCTTCCGGTGTACAAGCGGATATCGAAGCGTGATCGTTCCGAACGTCCCGTTATGAGTACATGACCCAGAGTGGTTCGTTGAGCCGCTCCAGGTCGTCGTTTTTGCGCAATTCCGGACGGAAAACCGCTACGCACTTTTCCTGGAATTGCTAGATTTTACCCCATTTGGCGATAGTTGCGGCCATTCACCCTGTTTGGTTGCCGCCTGCTTTATGGTTTGCGGATCGTAAACGCAGAGGCTTGGCACGGACGCCAGACCTGCCAGGCAGAACTACTTTGCAACGCTGGACCTGCTGAGGTTGGCTGCTGCAGTCACCGTCGTGCTGTATCACTACTGCTTTCGTGGCCCAGCGGCCGGGGCCCGCCGCAACGTATCCCGCCGAATGAAAAGGGCGCCCTGCGGCGCCCTTGCCCAATTTGAGGTCGCCGTCGCTTACTGCGGCAGCTTGTCGTCGACGCCCTTCACATAGAAGTTCATGCCGAGCAGCGTGCCGTCGTCGGCGACCTCGCCGTCCTTCAGCCATGGCGAGCCGTCCTGCTTGGCGATCGGCCCGGTAAAGGGGTTCCAGCCGCCGGCAATCTTCTTCTCGGTCGCCTCGGCCATGGCCTTCACGTCGTCGGGCATGTTGGTGTAGGGCGCGAGCTTGACAGCGCCGTCCTTGATGCCGAGCCAGACATTGTCGGGCTTCCAGGTGCCGTCCATGGCCTCCTTCACCCGGCTGATGTAGTACGGACCCCATTCGTCGGTCAGCGAGGTCAGCTGCGCGTGCGGCGCGAACTTGATCATGTCGGATGACTGGCCAAAGCCGTGCAGCTTGCGCTCCTCGGCCACCTGCAGCGCCGCGGTCGAATCGGTGTGCTGGACGATGATATCGGCGCCCTGGTCGAACAACGCCTTGGCCGCGTCGGCTTCCTTGCCGGGATCGAACCACGAATTGACCCAGACGATCTTGGCCTTGAAGTTCGGGTTGATCGACTGCGCGCCGAGCATGAAGGAGTTGATGCCCATGACCACTTCCGGGATCGGGAAGGACACGATGTAGCCGGCCACGCCGGACTTCGATTCCTTGGCCGCGATCTGGCCGAGCACGTAGCGGCCTTCATAGAAACGCGCATTGTAGATGCCGAGATTGTCACCGGTCTTGTAACCGGTGGCGTGCTCGAACATCACCTTCGGAAACTTCTTGGCGACCTTCACTTCGGCGTCCATGAAGCCGAACGACGTGCCGAAGATGATCTTGCAGCCTTCGCGCGCCAGGCGCTCGAAAGCACGGTCGGCATCGGGGCCTTCGGAGACGTTCTCCAGATAGGCGGTTTCGACCTTGTCGCCGAGCGCCTTCTCGACCTCGAGCCGGCCCTGGTCGTGCTGGTAGGAATAGCCGAAATCGCCGATCGGGCCAGTGTAGACCCAGCAAGCCTTGAACTTGTCGGCAGCCTCTGCGGACGCAGCCAGCGAAAGTGCCGCTGTCGTGGTCATCAGGGCAATAAGCAGTTTTTTCATCGTGTTACCTCTCTGAGTTTAAGCCTTGGAGCTTCCCGTCTTCTTATTGTTGTCAACGATCCGGAACGAATGGCTGCCCCAGGGATGCCGGCGTGTTCATCATCGTCAGACGCTTGTTGCGCGAGATTAGAACGAGAACCACGACGGTTGCCAGATAGGGCAGAGAAGAAAGCATCTGCGAGGGCACAGGAATGCCAAAAGCCTGTGCATGAAGCTGGCCGATCCACACCGCGCCGAAGATGTAGGCGCCGGCCAGCACCCGCCATGGCCGCCATGACGCGAACACCACCAGCGCCAGCGCGATCCAGCCACGGCCCGCGGACATGTTCTCGACCCACTGCGGCGTATAGACCAGTGACAGATGGCCGCCGGCAAGGCCGGCGCAGGCGCCGCCAAAGATGACCGAGAGATAGCGGTAGCGGATGACCTTGATGCCGAGCGCGTGCGCCGAGGCATGACTGTCGCCGATCGAGCGCAGCGTGAGCCCGGTGCGCGTCTTGAACAGGAACCACATCACCGCCGCCGTCAGTGCGATTGAAATGTAGAATACCGGGTCCTGGCCGAACAGCAGCTTGCCCACGACCGGGACTGAGCTCAGCCCGGGAATGTCGAGATTGGGCAGCCTGACACCGGGCTGGCCGACGAAACTCGTTCCGATCATGCCGGAGAGGCCGAGGCCGAGCAGGGTCAGCGACAGCCCGGTCGCGACCTGGTTGGTGGCGAGCGACAGCGTCATGACGGCGAACAGCAGCGAGAACACGGCTCCCATGGCGATGGCCGCCAGAAGGCCGATCCAGGGCGAGCCGGTCAGATAACCGGCCCCGAAGCCGGCGACCGCGCCCATGATCATCATGCCTTCGACGCCGAGATTGAGCACGCCGGAGCGTTCGACCACCAGTTCGCCGATCGCCGCGATGAGAAGCGGCGTCGCCGCCGTGGCGATGGTCAGGAGGATGTTGACGGTGATGTCCATCAGCGGGCTTCCTTCAGCTTCGGCGCGGCTTCCAGCTTCGCCGCGCCATCCGGTTTCGTCAGCGCCAGGCCGATCAGCCGGATGCGGTAGTGAATGAGCGTGTCGCAGCCGAGCACGAAGAACAAAAGCATGCCCTGGAACACTCTCGCCACCTTGTCGGAAATGCCAAGCGCGCTTTGCACCGCCTCGCCGCCGAGATAGGTTAGCGCGAGCACCAGGCCGGCTGCGATGATGCCGAGCGGATTGAGGCGGCCGAGGAATGCCACGATGATGGCCGTGAAGCCATAGCCGGGCGAGATCACCGGCTGTAATTGCCCGATGGCGCCGGAGACTTCCGAGATGCCGGCAAGACCGGCCAGCGCGCCAGACAGCAGGAAGGCGAAGAACACCATGCGGTTGAGGCCGAAACCGGCGAAGCGCCCTGCCCTTGGGCTGGAACCCAGCACGCGGACCTCGAAGCCCTTGAGCATGCGACCCATCAGGATCCAGATCAGCACCGCGGCAACGAGTGCGAAGACGAAGCCCCAATTGGCGCGCCCGGCATCCGGCATCAGCTGCGGCAAGGTGGCCGCATCGCCGAATTGGATTGTCTGCGGGAAGCCGTGGCCTTGCGGATCGCGCCATGGACCGCGCACCAGCCAGTCGAGGAAGAGCTGGGCGACGTAGACCAGCATCAGGCTGGTCAGGATCTCGTTGGTATTGAACCGGGTCTTCAGCAAGGCCGGGATCGCCGCATAGGCCGCGCCACCGACCATGCCGAGCAGAAGCATCAGCGGCAGCACCAGTGGGCCTTCGAATTGTGGAAACAGCACCGGAATGATGGAGCCGAAGATGGCGCCGAAAATGAACTGGCCTTCGGCGCCGATATTCCAGATGTTGGCCTTGTAGCAGACAGACAGGCCGACCGCGATCAGGATCAGTGGCGACGCCTTGATCGCCAGTTCGTGCAGTTGCCAGACTTGGCTGATCGGCTCGATGAAGTAGATCCGGAACGCCGTCAGCGGATTGACCCCGAGCAGCGCGAACATAATGGCGCCGGCGATGATCGTCAGCGCGAAGGCGATGAACGGTGACAGCATCGAAAACAGCGCGGAGCGCTGCGGGCGTTTGACGAGTTCGAGGCGCATCATGCCGTCTCCAGCGTGTGTTCGGCGTGGCCGGGCTCGGCGCCACCCATCAGCAGACCGACCTTCTCAAAGGTTGCTTCGGCGATCGGCATCGGCTTGGAAAGCTCGCCATTGTGCATGACCGCGATCGCGTCGGATATTTCGAACAGTTCGTCGAGATCCTGGCTGATAACCAGCACCGCCGATCCGCCGCGCGAAAGCTCGATCAGCGCCTGCCGGATATGGGCGGCGGCACCGGCGTCGACGCCCCAAGTCGGCTGGTTCACCACCATCACGCTTGGCCGGCGATCGAGTTCGCGGCCGACGATGAATTTCTGCAGATTGCCGCCCGAAAGCGCTGCAGCTTCGGGATCCGGCGCGCTCTTGCGCACATCCATTGCCTCGATGATGCGTTGGGAGGCGGCGTAGACGGCCCCGCTCTTGACCATCCCGCCAGTGCCGACAAAGGCCTTGCCGTCGGTGGCATGGCGCGACAGCAGCAGGTTTTCGGAGAGCTTCATGCGTGGTGCCGCGCCATGACCGAGACGCTCCTCAGGCACGAAGGCTGCCCCTAGCAGACGCCGTCCGGTGATGGTGAGGCCACCGGCATCCTTGCCGCGGATGCGCACCGAGGCGGCATCCTGCTGCAAGACTTCGCCGGAGACGGATTCGAAGAATTCGCCCTGGCCATTGCCGGCGACACCGGCGATACCGATCACCTCGCCGGCACGGACGTTGAGGCTGATGGTCTTGAGCGGAATGGAGAACGGCGTCGCGGGCTTGCGGCTGAGGCTGCGGATTTCGAGCAGTGGCTGCGCGGTTTCGATCCCCTCTACCGGCGCCCTCACCACGGCCTGCACCTCGTTGCCGACCATCATGCGGGCGAGCGAAGCGGCAGTCTCTTGGCGCGGGTTGCAGTGACCGACCACCTTGCCATGCCGCAAGACGGTGGCGCGGTCGCAGATGCGTTTGACCTCCTCCAGCCGGTGCGAAATGTAGAGGATCGATTTGCCTTCCGCGCGCAGCCGCTCCAGCGTCTCGAACAGCTTGTCCGCTTCCTGCGGCGTCAGCACCGAGGTCGGCTCGTCGAGGATGATGAGCTGAGGCGTCTGCAGCAGGCAGCGAATGATCTCGATGCGCTGGCGCTCGCCGACCGACAGGTCGCCGACCAGCGATTCCGGATCGAGCGGCAGGCCATAGCTGTAGGAAAGCGCCCTTGCCTTCGCCGCGATGCTGCTGATCGGCGAGCCGTCATCCAGCGACAGCGCGATGTTCTCGGCCGCGGTCAGCGCCTCGAACAACGAAAAATGCTGGAACACCATACCGATGCCGAGTTTTTTCGCGGCGCCGGGGCTGGTGATCCGCACCGCCTGGCCGTTCCAGAAAATCTCGCCGGAATTCGGCTCCAGCGAGCCGAACAGCATCTTGACCAGCGTCGATTTGCCGGCGCCGTTCTCACCGAGCAGCGCGTGGATCTCACCTTTGGCAATGTTGAGGTCGACATGATCGCACGCGGTCAGCGTGCCGAATATCTTGGTCAGGCCACGAACCTCAAGCAGGTTCGCCCCATCATGATTTGCACTCACAAGTGCCTCCCATCCGGATTGCCGGATATGTTCTGTGTTCCCGCAAGCATCGTATGCGTGGCCAGCTCTTGTGCGAAAGCAGCACCCGACTTGAAAGAGCTTCAAGAATTTCAGCGGAAACTCAAGGGTAAAGATCAGCCTTCCTTGCCTCAACATGCAGCAGGCCGGCTTTTCGTGCAAACGGTGCCCGCGACCGCGGCAATACGGTGAAAACCAAGGCAGCCCCCCTCAGGGAACCAGGATGGTCGTCCCCGTCGTCCGTCGGCCTTCAAGATCCTGATGTGCCTTGCCGGCGTCTTTCAGTGCATAGCGCTGGTTGATCTTGATCTCGACGGCGCCGCTGAGCACCACCTCGAACAGCGCGGCCGCCGAGGCGTCGAGGTCCTCGCGTCTTGCGTTGTAGACGAAGAGCGTTGGCCTGGTCGCGAACAACGAACCTTTCTGGGCCAGCAGGGACATGGAGAACGGCGGGATCGGCCCCGAGGACTGGCCGAAGCTGACGAACATGCCGAGCGGCTTCAGGCAGTCGAGCGAGGCCGGAAAAGTATCGTTGCCGACAGAATCGTAGACGACGTCGCATTTCCTGCCGTCGGTGATGGCGGCGACGCCGGCAACGAAATCCTGCTCCTTGTAGTTGATGACATGGTCGAAGCCGTGCGCCTTGGCGAGTTCGATCTTGTCGCTCGAGCTTGCCGTGCCGATGACGGTCGCGCCCAGATGTTTCGCCCATTGGCCGAGAATCAACCCGACGCCGCCAGCGGCGGCATGAAACAGGATCGTGTCGCCCGTCTTGACCTTGAAGGTCCGGCGCAGCAAATACTCGGCGGTCATGCCTTTCAGCATCATGGCGGCGGCCTGCTCGTCGCTGATGCCGTCCGGAACCTTGACGACCCGGCTGGCGTCGATGACGCGTTCTTGCGCGTAGGCGCCCGTTGTTACGGCATAGGCGATCCGGTCCCCCGGCTTCAGCCAGTCGACGTCCTGCCCGACCTCCAGCACCAGGCCGGCGGCCTCGCTGCCCGGAATGAGCGGGAACCCGCCGGGCGGCGGGTAAAGGCCCGAGCGATGATAGACATCGATGAAGTTAAGGCCGATTGCCGTATGCCTGACCAGGATCTGCCCCGCTCCCGGCCGGCCGGGATCGGCGTCCTCATAGGTCAGAACCTCCGGGCCGCCATGGGCGTGGATGCGGATTGCTTTGGACATGGATTGAGCTTCCTCTGGGAGCTGCCGATCAGGTCTTCTTGGCACCGAGATTTGGAAAGAACTGCATGATGCCACCGATGCAGGCCAGATAAAGCCCGGTAACGGTGATGCCGATCTTGGTGAAAGTGCTGACCTGTTCGCCGAGCACGCCGATCTGGTCGTAGAAGGCTGCGAGAGCCGCCTGTGCAAGGGCAAGCGCGCCGAAGGCGCACCACAAAAGGGTGATCGTGAGATTGATGCGGCGCAGCCGCACCACCCGCACCGGATGAATGAAGTTGATCGGGATGAACGTCAGGATGCCGGCCACCACCACCACGGCGAACGAAACCCATTGTCCCGGCTCGATGACGAACAGCGTGAACACCACCATGTTCCAGACGACGGGGAATCCCTTGAAGAAATTCTCCTTCGTCTTCATGCCGGTGTCGGCATAGTAGATCGCGCTGGAGACGACGATGATCGCCGCCGACAGAAACGACAGGCCCTCGCCCATGAAGCCGCGCTGGTAGAGCGCGAAGGCCGGGATCAGCACGTAGGTCACGTAGTCGATGATGTTGTCGAGGAGTTCGCCCGACCATGTCGGCAGGATTTCCTTGACCTCGAGTCTTCGGGCGATCGGCCCGTCGATACCGTCGACGAACAGCGCCAGACCAAGCCACCAGAACATTGCCGTCCAGCGCTCCTCGCTCGCCGCCACCAGCGACAGGAACGCAAGGAACGAGCCTGATGCCGTGAGCAGATGGACGGAGAACGCCCTCGCCTGCGGCCAGGTGACTTTCTTTTTGGGTCGCGGAATCCGGTCGGCGATCTTCTTAGCGGCTTTCCTGGCCGTTGTGTTCTTGCTCACGGGCCCCGCCAATCCAGCTTGCAGATTTCGGCCGAGCGGCCTGCAAAATTCCAGTTGCGGCCGAAGGCCCGCATCTTGCTCTTGTCGGACCTGGCCACGATGATCTCCGGCGCGATCCAGTATTCCGAATTGCTGATCACCGTATCCTTCTCGCGATCCTTGCCCGGAATTGGCGTGACCGCCCCGTCTATGATCTTCGGTATCTGGAAGATACGCGTCTTGTCCCGCGTCTCATAGGTGATCGGCACCTGTTCGACACCCAGGAATTTTCCGACGAGGATCGACAGCAGCGATGTGGTCCCGCCCGCCGCGCCGGTGAAGATCTTCGTCAATGCCTTGACCGCATAGATCGAGGCGCGTTTGTCGATGAACAGGCCCGCGGTCCAGTTGCCGCGGCTCATGTAACCGGGGATTTCCATGATCAGTCCAAGGTTGAGGCCGGAAAGATCGACCTCGCCGAAATGTCCGGAATCGATACGGAAACCAGCCCAGGTCTGGCAATAGCCCTCGGTCGGAGGGTGACTCCCAAGCGACAGCACGCAAGGGCAGAAAACCGTGCAATTGCAGGAGAGTACGAGCTCTCCTTTCATCGCCCAGCCCTGATCTGTCATCGAATTTCCCCCAGTCACAGCGAGATTACTAGCAGCGCGGCTGCCCAGACAAGCAGTATCGCACCGCCCAGCCGGGTTGGAAGACTGCCCGTCGTTTGTTTTTCAATCAGGGTGAACAGGCCGATTAGCGCCATCCAGAAGACGTTCATCACGCCCACGGCGAACATCACCAGCATCAGCGCCCAGCAGCAGCCGAGGCACCAGAAGCCTTGGGCGATACCCAGCCTGAAGACGCGGCCCGCTTTGGCACTCCAGTTCGAAAACAGGATCGAGAACGGATTGCGGCACTTCTTCAGACAGGCCTCCTTGAGGCCGCTGAACTGGTAAAGACCGGCAATCAGCAATGCGATTGCGCCGGCAACGCCAAGCAGCGGCTCGAACAGTTCGTCGGATGCGGCGAATGTATGCACCGCGAGCGTGAGTGCCGCGAACAGCATCGAGGCGGCGAACCAGACGCCAAGATAACCGGCGACCAGCACCAGCGGATGAACGACCGGCTCGCCCTTGATCCGGGCTGTATCGGCGATCTCGCAATAGGTGCGGACCATCGGCGCAGCGGACGGCAGCATCGCGGCGATCGCCATCAGGAACCACATGAGGATGAGTGCCATGGCACTCAGGCCGACGCTTCCATTCAGCGGCGCCGGAGAAAGGCAGAGCGCGAAGAACCGTTCCAGAAAATCGGGCAGCGGCAGTTGCGGCAGGCCACGCAGGAGAGCATCGCCCGGCGCGCCGCCCCGAGCCTCGGCGCCGCGGATCGCCATCGCGGCCAGCGACAGCCAAGCGAGCAGAATGCTGGCACCGACAACGATGTTGACCGTCAGGCGCGGCTTGCGCGCGACATTCGCCATGGCGCGGCCGGCGCGGTCGAGATGGCTGAAATCGTGCTGGTGGCCGGTCATGACAACCGAATGGGCCGAATCGCCGCGTTGATCAAGCCGCATGATCTGACCTATATGCTCCTCCACTGGCAGGTCTGGTTGGGCCGCCTCGCACAGCAAGCCGGAAAGCCGATCTTGGAGCATCAGGAAACAGCGCGCATACTGATTGCCGGCACCGGGCCGGCGGGGCTGATCGCGGCGCTCGCTTTCGCCGGTGCCGGCTTCCCGGTGACGCTTGTCGGGCCAGAGGCTTCAGCCCCCGATGGCCGCACCACGGCGCTGATGAGCCCTGCCCTGAAGGTACTGGAGCGACTTGATGTCCTCGAAGCGATCAAGTCCAAAGCCGCACCCTTGAAAGTGATGCGCATCGTCGATGCGACCAGCCGGCTGATCCGCAGCCCCGTCGTCACCTTCCGCGCCAGCGAGATCAACGAGGAGCAGTTCGGCCTGAACCTGCCCAACAGCGTCTTTGCTCCGGCGCTTGCTAGCAAGGTGGCCAATCATTCCGGGATCGAATGGCTGAGGTCCATGGTCAAGACCTGGCATCTTGGTACCGGCAAGGCCCATGCCGAACTGGCGGATGGCAGCGAGGTTGACGCATCGCTGGCAGTCGCGGCCGATGGACGCCAGTCGCCGGCTCGCGAAGCGGCAGGCATTTCGACCGCCGCGCGCTCCTACCCGCAAGCAGCGCTGGTGCTCAATTTCGGCCACAGCCGCGACCATGCCTTCGCTTCGACGGAGTTCCATACCGAGACCGGTCCGTTCACGCAGGTTCCGTTGCCCGGCAACCGCTCAAGCCTCGTCTGGGTGGTGAAGCCCGAGACCGCCAAGGACCTTGCCGCATTGGATGATGCAGCGCTCTCCTTGCGGGTCGAGCAGCGGATGCAGTCGATGCTGGGTCGGGTGACGGTGGAGCCGGGCCGGCAGATTTATCCGCTTTCAACCGTGACCCCTCTGCGCTTCGCGCGACAGCGTGTGGCGCTTGTCGGCGAGGCCGCCCACGTATTCCCGCCGATCGGTGCGCAAGGTCTCAACCTTGGCATCAGGGATATCGACGATCTGGTTGGAATTGCGAACGAAAATCGCCGAGATCCAGGTGCGGCCCGGGCCCTTGCCGCCTACGATTTCAAACGCCGCCCCGATATTCTGGCACGCAGCAGCGCCGTCAATCTGCTCAACATGTCGCTGCTTTCCGACATGCTGCCCGCGCAGATGGCACGTGGCGCCGGTCTCGGCGTGCTTGGCGGGTTTGCGCCGCTCCGCGCGTTTTTCATGCGCGAAGGGCTTCGTCCCGGCAGCGGCTTCGCGGCGCTTGCGGGCGGCCTGCGAAAGCCAATGCGCCGGTAGCAATTTTGCGGACATCCCTGCGACCCACGACGCCGGAGCGCGTCGAGATTGATCACGTCGATCAAAACCTTTGCGCCGCGATCCGCGTAGATTGAGGACGCTCAAACGCTCCGGGATTGAATTGAGTCGGAGTCTACGCCAAATAAAGTCAAGGAATTCAGCGGTGAGTACGATGAAAACGGCCAAATTCGCAATCGGACAGGTGGTTCGCCACCGCCTGTTTCCGTTTCGAGGCATCATTTTCGACGTCGACCCGCAATTCGCCAACACCGAGGAATGGTACGAGGCGATCCCCGCCGATGTGCGGCCGCGCAAGGACCAGCCATTCTATCACCTGCTCGCCGAGAATTCGGAAACCGAATATGTCGCCTATGTATCCGAGCAGAACCTGCTCGAGGATCAGTCCGGGGAGCCGGTCCGCCACCCGCAGATCAAGGAGATGTTCGACAAGAAGCCCGACGGGCGATACGAGCCGAAACGCCAGTCGCGGCACTGATCCGCCGGCAAATCCAGGGAAGGCCGGGAACGAAAAAAGCGGGGCATGACCCCGCTTTTTGACCCGGGAATGACCCGATGCCGGTGATCAGTTGGCGGTCTTCGCCTTGTCCTGCTCGTCCTTGAGCTTCTTGGCGAAGTCCTGGTTGTTCTTGGCCACGAAGTCCTGAAGTTTCTTCTGCCGGTCTTCGATATCAGACTGCTGCAGCGGCGGGCCGTCATAAGCGCCGCTGAAACCCTGCAGCGCGATCTTGATCGGGTTCGGCTGGTTCTGGAAATTGACGGAGGTCAGCGTAATCGCCTGGCCCTTCTTGAAGGCTCCGACGAGCTGGTCGGTCAGCGGTACTTCCGCAACGCAACGATCCGGGAAGCAGATGACATAGTCGAGCTTCTGCGCCTTGCCGGTGTCGATCTGCAGGCCGATGCCGGGAGGCACCAGACGGCCGGTCGGGACCGTCACCTGAAACACCTTACGGTTCACTTTTCCCTTCAGCTCGATCAAGCTCACACCAGTGACGAGCTGGCCATTGCCGGCGGTGACGATGTTCTGGACGTTGCAGATGTCGACGTCCTCCTGCTTGGTGCAGGCCTTGAACCAGCCCTGCGGGATTTGCGGCTGCTGCTGTGCGGAAGCAGAGGGAAGTCCTGCGCCCAGAAAGCCGGCCACGCCTGCGGCCATGACCGAAAGGCGGTACGCATTGCTGTTCAGGCTCGTCATGTCGTGCACTTCCTCTCAAATGATCCTGGGACCGGCTTCTTCGTGCCGTGTGGTCCAGCTACCTGTTGCCGAAATGAGGCAACAGAATGACTTCGGACGGCGTGTTACACTGCAAGCGGTGCTGAATCCAGCCCGCCCACTTGTAATTCTTGATGACACCATTGGCCGGCACACAGTTGCCCCATGCTAGGGTGCGCACCGAATCATCGAGCCGATCTGTTAAGGAGACGGTCATGAGCCGCGTTCTCGTTTGGCTGATCACCGCGACATCATTTCTCGCCCTATTACTGGTGCCGGCGCAGTCGGAGCCGAAATACGCTATTGCGATGCAGGGGGAGCCGGCTCTGCCGCCGGACTACACGCATTTTAGCTACGTCAATCCGGACGCGCCAAAGGGCGGCAGCATCACCTATTGCAGGGTCGGAAGCTTCGACAACCTCAATCCTTTTATCCTCAAGAGCCTGCGCACAACTGCCCGGGGCATGATTGACCAGGACTACGGCAACCTCGTCTTCGAGCCATTGATGCAGCGCAATTACGATGAGGCGTTCAGCCTTTATGGCCTGCTTGCCGACAGCGCGGACATAGACCCCGAGCGCAAGAGCATCGAATTCCATCTAAATCCGAAAGCCAAGTGGTCGGACGGCGAGCCGGTGACGCCGGAGGATGTGTTGTTCACTTACGATGTCTTCGCCGAGAAGGGGCGTCCACCCTATAGTGATCGCATGAGCATGATCGCTAGGCTCGAGAAGACTGGCGACCACAGTGTGCGCTTCACCTTCAACGACAAGGCTAACCGGGAATTTCCGCTAATCATCGCGCTGACGCCGATCATCCCGAAACATGCCTTCGACAAGGAGACTTTCGACAAGACGACGCTAAAGCCGTTGATCGGCAGCGGACCCTACACGGTCGACAAGGTACAGCCCGGCCAGCGCATCGTCTTCAAGCGCAACCCGGACTATTGGGGCAAGGACCTTCCATCCAAGCGCGGCTTCGACAATTACGATCAGATCACCATCGAATATTTTCTCAACGCCAATGCCAAAATTGAAGCTTTCAAAAAGGGCCTGTGCGCCATCGATGACGAAGGTGATCCGGTCAAACGCGAGCGCGACATCGATTTTCCGGCATTCCATAAGGGCGAGGTGATCGCCGAAACCTTCGACATCGGAATTCCGCCTGTCGTGACAGGTTTCCTGTTCAACACGCGGTTGCAGAAATTCTCGAACCCCGTGGTGCGGCGCGCGCTTGGGATGCTTTACGATTTCGAATGGGCCAACAAGAACCTTTATGGAGGCAGGTATAGCCGCACCATGAGTTTTTGGCAGAACTCCGAACTTTCCGCACTTGGCCATCCGGCTGACGATCGGGAGAAAGCACTGCTGGCACCCTACCCCGGCCGTGTGCCGGCCGATGTGATGGACGGTACCTGGCGGCCCCCGGTTACCGACGGTACGGGCAATGATCGCAAGGTGCTGAAAGTCGCCTTCGAAATGTTGAAAGATGCCGGCTACAAAGTGCAGGACGGAGTGATGCTCGATCCAGAGGGAAAACCCTTCGGTTTCGAAATCCTGACCGCCTCACAAGACGACGAGCGCCTTGCCGCCATCTATCAGCGCACGCTGGAGAAGATCGGCATCAACGTCAGCATTCGCAGCCTCGATGGCGATCAGATCCAATCGCGCAAGCAACGTTTCGATTTCGAGGTGCTGGTGGGGGCAAGTGGTTCGTCCAACTCGCTCTCGCCCGGTAGCGAGCAAATCGGACGCTGGGCATCTACGGAGGCTAAACGTGAGGGCTCCTTCAATCTCGCCGGTGTTGCTGATCCTGCCGTCGATATGGCGATCGACGCCATGCTGCGCGCCCGCTCGAAGGAGGATTATGTCGCGGCCGTCCGGGTTCTCGACCGGCTGCTGATCTCCGGCAACTACATCGTGCCAATGCAGTACAACACACAGCAGTGGCTTGCTTACTGGAATTATCTGGAACATCCGCGGAAGACGCCCATATTCGGTTATCAGCTGCCAAGCTGGTGGCGCAAACCGAACTGAAAATCCGGAGATCGAGATGAGCCAAGCGAACGCCATAACCGTCGATGTGGTCTCCGACGTCGTCTGCCCCTGGTGCTTCATCGGCCAGAAGCGGCTGGACAGGGCGGTCGCCGCGGCTGGCGATGTGGACGTGCATATACGCTGGCGGCCATTCCAGCTCGATCCGACCATTCCGCCGCAAGGCAAGGACCGCTGGGAGTATATGTTGGCCAAATTCGGCAGCGACGAGCGCATTCGCGAGATTCATGGCCGTATCGAACCGCTCGGCGAAGCAGAAGGCATTTCCTTTGCTTTCGATGCCATCAAGGTGGCGCCAAACACACTGGATGCGCACCGCCTGATCCGCTGGGCTGGCGCTGCCGGCGAAGCGGTACAGAACAGGCTGGTGCGTCGCCTCTTCCAGTTGAATTTCGAGGAAGGCGTCAACATCGGCGACCATGCCGTGTTGATCGAAGCCGCCCGCGAAGCCGGCATGGACGCGTCCGTGGTGGCTACACTCTTGCCGACCGACGCAGATGTCGAAGCTGTGCGCACCGAGATCGCCACAGCCTCGCGCATGGGCATAACGGGCGTGCCCTGTTTTCTGCTCGAAGGCAAATATGCCGTTATGGGCGCACAGGACGTCGACACCCTGGCTGATGCCATTCGCCAGGTCGCGGCGGCCAAGGCGCGCGGCGAGTTGGACGCAGTCGGCTGACGCCCTCCGGGCCAGGTTTTCACCCTCAAGCAAAGGACGGCCCATAGGGATCGGACAGCAGGCAATGCCTCGCACGGCGACTTGGCGAGTCGTCGGCATCTACCCGTTCGGCGACGGATTTCCGGCCCAATGGCGGTAACTTCAACATCCTCGATTCCGGCGCCATGGTCAGGCATGTGGTTCAAGGCGCGGTGAGGTGATCCACAAGCATGGCGCTCCGCCAACACGGTCGCGCGCCATTTCTCGGCTGCCGGCAAGGATGATGCCGGCAAGGAACCAGCCATTAAGGACGGCTGTTTCGGAAATTCTGGTGGGCCCGCAATGAAAAATCGGCTGGTCGGGCAAGCAAATGAGTCACGAATTTGTGTGAATGCCTTCCCCAAGGGAAAGTAGGCGCGCGCTGCCGTGTAATTTCACAACTAGCTGATATCATTATATTAAACAGCCTTTTTGTCAGCTTCGGCGCGACATTTGGAAGGGCGGCGCTGTTGCATTGCCGACACGCCCGGAACTTCAATCCCGCTGCCCCTCTACAAAAATTAATAGAAAATGATCAATTGGTGTTACCATCCGTAACAAAACAAAAAAGGTTTGGGCGGGATCGTGATTCGGATCGGAAGACGATCGCAAGAGTCAGTACCGGATGGACTACGCAGCGACGCCACGGGGCAGTCGCATTTGACGCCGGTATCCTCGATGCGCAGTTTCTGGGGGCTCATGCGAGCCTACTGGATTTCGGACCGGTGGAAGGAAGCCTGGACGCTGACGCTGGTGATAGCGCTGCTCACGGCTCTCTCCAGCAAGGCGGGGGTATGGTTCGCCGAAGCCTCCGGTGAACTGGTCAACTCGATCGCCTTCTTCCACGATGCCGCAAACACCACGCCGCTGCGGACGCTCTTGATCAATGCCGGCATTCTTGCCTTGCTGGTTGTGCTCAAGGATGCCGGCTTTACCGGGATCCGCAATCTTGTCTCGGTGACGCTGCACCGCAAATGGCGCGGTTGGCTCGACAGCCGCTTCAACGAGGCCCTGCTGGATGGCAACCACACCCATTTCCATGCCCAGCATGCTTCGCCAGGCGGCAGCACGCCCGCTCCCGACAACATTGACCAGCGCATCCAGGAATCGATCAAGGACATGACAGGCGGCGCCATCGGCCTCGCCATGGGCGTGCTCGGTGTCGCGACCTCACTCTATTTCGTCGGCCAGAAGCTGCTCGAAACTTCCGTCGAGGTGAAGGGGCTGGGGTTCCTAGGCAGTTATGGCAGCGCCGTCCTGGCCTTCCTGGCGGTCGCCACCTATGTGCCGCTGAACACATGGATCGCGGTCAAGCTCGGCGGCCTGCTCGAGCGCCTCAATGTCCGGATGCAGCAGGCCGAGGGCAGCTACCGCGGCGAACTGACCACCTTCCTGCGCCGCAGTTTCCACGTCGCGGCTTCCCATGGCGAAGGCGTGCAGAAGACCATGCATCGCCGGCTTTATGTCGATATCGACGGGACCTGGTCGCGGCTGAACGTCGTCAACACCGTCTATATGTCGTTCGAGCTGATCTACAATTTCATCGGCGCCCGCATCGTTGCCTATGGGCCCGGCCTCGTACCATTCATCCACAATGGTCTTGATCTCAAGGGCTACATAACCGGCTCCGAACTGGTCAATTCGCTGATCGGCCAATGCTCGTGGTTCATCCATGTCATGCCGGCCATAGCCACGCTGCGCGCCAACAGCCAACGTGTGACGGAACTCGCCAATGCGATCGAGAATGTTCAGTACCCGCAGGAGTTCTACAGCCAGAGCGGCCGTTGCGACTTCCACTATGCCTCCCAGAATCCGGTCTTCGGCCTGACCATCCAGAAACTCGAACTGGCGCATCAGGGTGAGGACGCGACCCCGTTCCTCAGTGCTGCCAACCTGCGCTTCCGTCGCGGCGAGTGGACGTTCCTGAAAGGCGAATCCGGTTGCGGCAAGACCTCGCTGATCAAGGCGATCAATGGTCTGTGGCCCTATGGTCGCGGCACCATCGTCTTCCCCGAAGGGGTGAAGAGCTTCTATGCCGCCCAGGAGGTCAAGCTGCAGCAGGTCTCGCTGAAACAGCTCGTTTGCCTACCTGGCTCCGAACACGATCATGTCGATGCGCAAGTGGCCGCGGCGCTGCACAAGGCTGGCCTTGGCGACTTCATCGAGCATATGGCCAATGAAAGCCGTGAGGGCAAAAGCTGGGATCAGGTGCTATCGGGCGGCCAGAAGCAGAAACTGGTGGTGGCCCGCATCATACTGCAACAGCCAGGACTGCTGTTCCTCGATGAAGCGACCGGTGCGCTCGACCCGGATGGCAAGATTGCCTTCCACCAGGCCATCAAGGACAATTGCCCCGACGTGACCGTGATCAGCGTCATGCACGAAGCCGTGGCGCCGAGATCTGTCGCCGGCACCGAGTTCTACCACAGCATGGTCTTGATCGCAGACGGCGTCGCCACCAAGAAGCCTCTGACTCCGGCGCTGCCGGTCGAACTCACCACAATTCTGGTTCAGCCACAGCCGGTCGAGGACAAATGGCTGCGCTTCTCGCGCCGGCTCAAACAGAAATAACGATGAGTTCACAGCGACTTGCCGGACAATACGGCAGTCGGCGATCACAGTCTCGCGATCGGGGGCCATCAGGCACCGTTTTCCTCCTCACCGCGATTGACTCGGCAAGGCGCGCTCCTATGTTGCGCCGGCTTGCTGATAGTCAAATCCGAACCCGCAAGCGGAAAGGTCACCGCGCCATGCCTGGCGACAGTATTAGTCGAACGCAACCGCCGTCCGCCCAGACGTGACCTGAATGGTTCATGTCCTGCCGGACGGCAAGGAGTGAGCCATGAACGATTTTTCTCCCGTAGCGGACGACGAGGCCGTCGCCATCGCCCGCATCCTAGCAAACGACCACGTCGCCGACGTCGTCGAGGCGCTCAACCATGAACCGCGCGAAACGGCGACGGATCTGCTTTGCGCCGTGCCTTTCGAGCGGCTGGTCGAAATATTCGATCAGCCTGAGCTCGAAGGCGCGCCCGAACTCGTGGAGGCCTTGCCCCGCCCCAAGGCAAGCAAGCTGCTCACCGCCATGTCGGTCGACCGGGCTGCCGACATCCTGCGCGAGCTCGACGAACCGGCTCGATCCGAGCTGCTCGGTGCGCTGGCGCCGCCCCTGCGCGCGACCCTTCTTTCCATTCTGGGCTATCCCGAAGGCAGCGCCGCATCGATCATGACGACCGAATTCGTCAGCGTTCCCTCGGATTGGACCGTTGGGCGCACGCTCGATTACATCCGCAAGGTCGAGCGGACGCGCGAGACCGTCTACGCGATCTACATCGTCGATCCGGAAACGCATCTCCTGGTGCGGTCGACCGGTTTGCGCCGGCTCATCACCGGTGAGCCGGACGACTCCATCATGTCCGTGGCGCCGGACCGCGTGCCGGTGACGGTCACCCCGCTGACCGATCGTGAAAATCTGGCGCAGACGATCTCGAAATACGATTTGCTCGCGGTCCCCGTCGTCGATCATGGCAAGATCCTCGGCATCGTCACGATCGACGACATCATCGACACGATGATCGAAGAGACGACGGAGGACGTGCATCGCTTCGGCGGCATGGAAGCACTTGACGAGCCCTATATGAAGATGAGCTTCCTCGCCATGATCCAGAAGCGCGGCGGCTGGCTCTGCGCCTTGTTCATCAGCGAGATGCTGACGGCCAACGCCATGCAAAGCTATGAGGGAGAGCTGGAAAAGGCGATCGTGCTGACGCTGTTCATTCCGCTGATCATGAGCTCCGGCGGCAATTCCGGCTCGCAGGCGACCTCGCTGGTCATCCGCGCGCTGGCGCTGCGTGAGATCGGGCTGCGCGACTGGTGGCGCGTCGCCTTGCGCGAACTGCCGACCGGACTGGTGCTCGGCTCGATACTAGGTGTGGTCGGCATCTGCCGTATCGCACTCTGGCAGTATATGGGTTTTTACGATTACGGCCCGCATTGGCCGCTGATTGCAGCGACGGTCGGGGCGGCACTGGTCGGTATCGTCACCTTTGGCTCCCTGTCCGGGTCGATGCTGCCGTTCGCCCTGAAGAGGATCGGCTTCGACCCCGCCAGCGCATCGGCCCCGTTCGTCGCCACGCTGGTCGATGTCACCGGGCTGGTGATCTATTTCTCGGTGGCGCTGGTCATCTTGCGCGGCACGCTGCTGTAGCACGACAACTGTTTCCGCCGCCGGCAAGGCTGGCGGCGCGGCTGAAGAGAGCTTCGCTCCGTCGAGCGAAAGGGAGGCGCGCCGGCAATGCGCTCCTCCTCGACGCCTGGTCGACGACCAGATCGATGCCGCCGCCAAAGTCACGAGCAAGCGGTGCTGGTTGCTCCCCTCTGACGGCAAGCGCTGGTGGCAGAAGAAAGATCAGACGCGCTGGCCGTCTTTCACGCGGTATGTCGGCTTGTACATGGTGACGAGTTCTTCCGCGGCGGTCGGGTGTACCGCCATGGTCCGGTCGAAATCATCCTTGGTCAGTCCTGCCTTCAGCGGAATGCCGAGCAGTTGCGCCATCTCTCCCGCATCCGGCCCCAATATGTGGGCGCCGAGCACTTTGCGCGAGGCGCCATCGACCACCAGCTTGATCAGCATCTTCTCGTCACGGCCCGACAGCGTATGGCGCATCGGCCGGAAGCTGGCGCGATAGATCTCGATCTCAGCGAAACGCTTGACGGCTTCGTCTTCCGACAGGCCCACAGTACCGATTTCGGGTTGCGAGAAGACGGCCGTGGCGATCGTGTCGTGGTCGGGCGCGGTCGGGTTGTCCTTGAATGCCGTCTCGACGAAGCACATCGCCTCGTGGATCGCCACCGGGGTCAGTTGCACGCGGTTGGTGACATCGCCGATCGCCCAGATGTTGTCGATATTGGTGCGGGAATAGTCATCAACCTTGATCGCGCCGACCGCGGTCATCTCGAGGCCAATGCCTTCCAGGCCCATATTCTCGGTGTTGGGGACGCGCCCGATGGCCAGCATGACCTGGTCGACCGTTAGCACCTTGCCGCTGGTGAGAAGGGCGTCGAGCCGGCCGTCCGGCCGCTTGCGCACCCACTCTGTCACCGAATGGCACAGTATCCTTATCCCCTTTTTTTCCATCGTCTCGTGCAGCATGCGCCGCAGGTCCATGTCGAAGCGGCTGAGAATCTCCTTGCCGCGATAGACCAGCGTGGTGTCGACGCCGAGGCCGTGGAAGATGTTGGCGAACTCGACCGCGATATAGCCGCCGCCTTCGATCATGATCGCCTTTGGCAACGCCGTGAGGTCGAAAGCTTCGTTGGAGAAGATGCAGTGCTCGTGGCCGGGCAGCGCCGGATGCGCCGCCGGGCGGCCGCCCGTAGCGATCAGAATCTGGTCGGCGGTGACGGTGCGGTCCTCGCCCAGAAGATGCACCACGTGCGGATCGACGATCATGGCCCGTGAATGGAAGGGCTCGCCGCCGGCGCCTTGCACATTCTTCTTGTAGATCGCTTCCAGCCGGCCGATCTCGCGATCCTTGTTGGCGACCAGCGTCTGCCAGTCGAAACTGGCTTCCGGCACTGTCCAGCCATAGCCGGCCGCGTCGGCAAAATGTTCCGGGAATTGCGAAGCATAGACATAGAGTTTCTTCGGCACACAGCCGCGAATGACACAGGTGCCGCCGAAACGGTATTCCTCGGCGATGCCGACGCGCTTGCCAAGTGCCGCGGCGACGCGCGCCGCCCGCACCCCGCCCGAGCCGCCGCCGATAACGAAAAGATCGTAGTCATAACCGGCCATAGACGGCTCCTTGAACGTCGGAAAACGTAAGTGACAGGTAGGCCGCAAACGGCCAAAAGAAAAGCCCGGACAAGCCGGGCTTCACAGACGGCGGCGGAGGCCGCATTTGAAAACGCAGGGTCAATTCTGCGTGTCGTCGGCAGGAGCCGAACCGTCGGCGGGTGCCGCGCCATCTGTCGGGGCTGCATTGTCGGCAGGTGCGGCTCCATCTGCAGGCGCGGGCGCGGCTGGTGCCTTGGCCTTGGCAGCCGCTGCCAGGGTCTCGCCGACCTGCTGGGCGAGATCGCGGGCGAGGCCGTTTTGCCAGATGTCGGCAGCCTTGACCAAATCACGCGTCACGGTTGGGCCGCTGTCGAGCAGCTTCTTGCCGGACTCGGAACTGTAGAAGGCCGCGATATCATTGAGTTCCTTTTCGGAAAACACCTTCGCATAGGCAAGAGCCGCTTCCTTCTCGAGGTCGGCGCGGCGCGAGGCGAGTGCCATCGCCTTCTCGTTGACCGTCTTGCCGATCAGTTCCTGCATATCCGGATTCTTCTGGATGAGCTGCGATTCGAGGGCGGCCGCCGCTTGCGGCAGGATGTTGTCGAAGGAGTCGGTCGCATGGATCGCCGCGACTGCTGCCCGGGCAGCCTTCAGGTGCGATTCCGTGACATCCTGCGAAAACGCCGGCGAGGAGAAGGCCAAGACGGCCGAAGCCGCCAGAACGGCGCAAAGGCCGCGAACCCGGTTATGCAACATCATGGTCGGTAGAACTCCCTGGTTTTCGGGCGGCATGGACGGTTTGGATGCCGTCGCCGCCGGCGATGATGGCCGCTGACGCCAGCCCGATGAAAAGACCATGCTCGACCACGCCCGGAATGGCGTGGAGAGCATTCGAAAGCGCTCTTGTATCCGGAATGCGGCCAAAAGATGCATCGAGGATAAAATGGCCGCCGTCTGTAACAAAAGGCTGGCCTCCCGTCATCCTCAATGTAACCGGACCGGAAAGGCCCAGATTTCCAGCCGTGGCGGCCACCGCGATCTCGGTGGCGCGCAGGCCGAACTGGTTGACTTCGATAGGCAGGGGAAACCGGCCGAGCGTCTCGACCATTTTCGATCGGTCGGCAATCACGATCATGCGCCGCGAGGCCGCGGCCACGATTTTCTCACGCAACAGCGCGCCGCCACCGCCCTTGATCAGGGTCAGTTCCGGGTCGACCTCGTCGGCGCCGTCGACGGTGAGATCGAGCTCGGGCGTTTCCTCGAGCGTCGACAATGGCACGCCAAGCTCGCGGCATAGCAAAGCGGTGCGCTCCGAAGTCGGTACACCTGTTATCGCCATTCCGGTGGCGACCTTGTCGGCAAGCAGCCGTACGAACTCCTCGGCTGTGGTGCCGGTGCCAATGCCGAGCCGCATGCCGTCCGTGACATGGGCAAGGGCCGCCCGCGCGGCCTCGACCTTCAATTGCCTCGCATCCATGCGCTTTGCTGCCCCGGAACCTGATGCATGCCGTCCAAAAGTGATCTCGGTTTTGGGAAAGCGACATGCATAAAACAAAGAACCAAAGCGCGCCGCATGGCCCATTGGACGCCACGCGCTTTGGTGTTTTGGGCTCCTAGCATTTTTGCAGGCGCGGTCAAAGCCCTTGGCGGCTGTCCACCGGTCTGCTTGCCTTGACGCGTCGCAGCCGCTATCGCCTGCCGATGTACAACCCTGCGCAGGATGGATCATGAGTCGCCCGATCATCGTGTTCGATCTCGACGGAACGCTGATTGACACGGCGCCGGACCTGCTCGACAGCCTCAACCACAGCCTGGCTGCCAGTGAACTCGCGGCCGTCGATGAGGCCGGCTTCAGGCGCTTTGTCGGCCATGGCGGCCGCGTCATGATAGAGCGGGCACACGCCGCGCAGCGGCGATCGCTTGATGTCGCGGAGCATGACCGGCTCCTGAAACTGTTCCTTGATCACTACACCGACAACATTCCCGGCAAATCCCGTCCCTACCCCGGTGTCATCGATGCGATCGCACTCTTCGAGAACGCAGGCTATCTGCTGGCCATCTGCACCAACAAATACGAAGCCAATTCGCGTGCATTGATCGAGGCGCTCGGCTTGACCAGACATTTCGCGGCAATCGCCGGACAGGATACGTTCGCGTTCCGCAAACCCGACCCGCGCCATCTGACCGAAACCATTCGGCTGGCGGGCGGCGATCCACACCGCGCCCTGATGGTCGGCGATTCGCAAACCGATATCGACACCGCCAAGGCCGCCGGCATTCCCGTCGTCGCTGTCGATTTCGGCTATACCGACCGCCATGTGCGCGAATTCGAACCCTCGGCGGTGATCTCGCATTTCGACGCGCTGACGCTCGATCTGGCGCAAAGGCTTATCGCCGCCGCAGGGCACTGAGCGGATAGGTGTCGGCACCCACCAGGACAGACCCGAAAGGGCGAAAAAACCGATCCCTGTGAGAACGCCAGACACCGCCTTGACTTAACCGGCTGCCCTCCCTTATATCGCGGCTCGCTTTGGCCTTCGGGCAACGAGCGGGCGATTAGCTCAGCGGGAGAGCACACCCTTCACACGGGTGGGGTCGCAGGTTCAATCCCTGCATCGCCCACCATTTTTCCCAAATGGTTATCCGGCTCTATCTTCGCGCCGAAGCGGGACAAATTGCAGCCTGCGCGGCCATAGCCAGGCGCGTACCGCATCCGTCTGGAACCAACCACAACCCCAGCGAGTTTCCTTCCGTCGAAACTTGAGGGAAAACCATGTCCAGATTTCTTCTGGCGACCAGCGTCGCCGTTCTTCTCGCTGCCGCTCCGGCTCTGGCCGCGGATGAAAAGCCGCTGCCGCCAGCCAATGCCAAGAAACTGTCGGAGATCATCGCCAAGGTCGAGCAGCGCGATGGGTTTCGCTACGTGAAGGAAGTCGACTGGGACAGTGGCGCCTACACCGTCACCTATTACACCTCGGACAAGGCCAAGGTCGAAATCACCTACGATCCGGTGACGGCCGAGCCCAAATAGGGCCGCCTGCAGATATCCTCGGATTGGATGAATATGCCCGGTTTTCGGGGAGCCCATGGTAGGTGTGCCCGGACGCGCCGCGAAATGTCCATCCTTGGAATATGATGCCGGCCTTTCCGCCGGCCCAGACGCCGGCTTCCGGGGCCTGCGGTCGGAGCGATAGTGCATGCCGCTCAAAAGTGCGCAGCGGTTTTGGGACGACATGCACAAAACAGGGACTCAAAGCGCAATACGCTTTGATCAGCTCGAGGGCGAGCGCACCGCCTCGGTCGCGTCCAGGGCCTGCTTCAGCCGGGAATCGCGGTCGTAGACATCGTTGAAATACTCGACCTTGCCGGACATGTCGGGCCAGGCGGTGAAGTAGGCGACATAGACCGGAATCTTGCGCGTCACATCCTCGGTCGAGTGCCCGTGCTTCAGCTTCTCGGCGATATAGTCGACCGAGGTGCCAAGCACCGCCGCCGCCATGCCGCGCGGATCCTGCAGGCGCACGCAGCCATGGCTGAGGGCGCGCATATCCTGCTTGAAGAACGATTTCTGCGGCGTGTCGTGCATGTAGATCGCATGCTTGTTGGGGAACAGGATCTTCAGTTCACCCAGCGCATTGGCCTCGCTTGGCTGCTGGCGCACATTGTAGGGAATGTTCGCGCCGTAAGCGCCCCAGTCGACCGCCGAGGACGGAATGTTCTTGCCGCGCGCATCGGTCACCTCATAGCCGGCGCGGTCGAGGTAGCCGGGATCGCTGCGCAACCTGGGCAGCATTTCGTTGACGATGATCGACTGCGGCACACCCCAATAGGGATGGAAGTCGACCTGCTTGATCTGGTCGTAGAAGAATGCCGTCTGGTTGGTGACCCGGCCGACGACGGCACGTGTCTTCAGCTTCTCTTCGCCATTGTCGATGTAGCTGGCGGTGAACGCTGGCTGGTTGATGAAGACGCGCGGGCTGCCGAGATCGGACGGCAGCCAGCGCAGTTCTTCCAGCGCCACCTGCACCTTGAGCAATCTGTCGGCCTTCGACGTGCCCGCCAGCAACGCGACGGTACGCGGACCGATAACGCCGTCGCCCTTCATGCCCTTCTTCTGCTGCACCGCCTTGATCAGCGGCACCAGTTCGGGAACGTAGACCTCGCTGGTCGCCAGTCGCGACAGCAGCTCTCCATAGGTGCCGCCCATCTCGTCATCGAGATTGCGCGCGATCAGCGACAGGAGCTTCGGCAGCTCGGGGCTGGTTTCGCCCGGCTTCAGCAGCAGCTTTGGATCGACGACGATCTCGTTTTCCTCACTTGCCTGCAGGGACTCCAGTTCGACACGCAGCGCCTGATATTCGGCATTCTGCGGATGCCGCGATTCCAGGTACGTGCGAACTTCCTGCGTATGCGCCAGCGTCTTCAGCACGCCGACCATGTCGAGCGGCTTGGCCGGGAAATCATAGTAGCCGGTCATCCGGTTGGGTTCGACACGGCCGCTCTGGGCGTCATGCGCGTAGCGCAATACGCGCGCCGACAGCGCCATCTCGAAGCGGACGAGTTCCTTCAACTTGGCCGCGTCATCCGCCGAGGACGAACTCGCGGCAGGCACGTCAACAGTATAGTCGGCGGGCGTGAGGCCGTAGCTTGCAGCCTCGCCGAGCACCCGCACCGCATCCTGGGCGCGGTTGTTGGGGCCGGTTCCACTCACCCAGATGAAGTCCGGGTTGGCCGAATAGTACGCGATCAGCGCCTTGGCGACGTCGGGTTCGGCATAGAGTTCGTAGTCGCCGAGACCGGCAACGGCATCGTGAAAAGCGGCCTCCGTGGTGGATGAAACGAACGCGGCATCCTGCGGCATCGCGGGCTGCGGCGCTGAGGACAGTTTCGAGAAGTCGACGCGCACCAGCTTGTCGGCCTTGTATGTGTAGTAGGACGGGCTGCTGATTTTTACCCCGCCATCGCCGCCGCCCCCCGGCGCTTTCGGCTTGTGCTTCGGCGGCGGCGGAAACTCGCCCTGCGGCTGGTGCTTTATGCCGCCGCCGAACAGCATCTCGAAGAGCCCTTGCGCGCCTGCCTGAGGCGCGCCGAAAGCAAGCGTCGCCGTCATCGCCATCAGCGACAACACGGTTGCTTTGTTACCAAGGACTTTCATGAATCACCCGCTCCGGCCGCAACCGGTTCCCGTTCCGCACGCTAAACCGTCTCGCTCACCGCATGGCGGATGTAAGGCGCGACTATACCGATTCATACCGATTTCGTTAAGCTTTCATAAATTTCGGCGGGGTTGTTGCAGAACGGTTTCACAACGTCGTGACGGCCGGAGCGGAGATGTTTCCGCTCCAGCCGCGGGATCCAGGCGCCTTCACGCTTCGTGCACCGCCCTGCTGGCGGCCGAGGCCGGGGCGGTGGCCGCGTGGAAGGCGATGGCTGGCAACCAACGCCGCGTGACAAACGCTGGCTGTTGTGCTCGAAATTCGAACCTGCCAGCAAGAGAGGGACGACCGTGAAAAAAGGGTATCGCGAACTGCTCGACGAGGCGAACGCCGAGATCGAAGTGGTTTCGCCGGAGGAGGCGGCAGGATTGCTCGAGGACGAAGGCACCATCTTCGTCGATCTGCGCGACCATCGCGAGATCGAACGCGACGGCAGGATCCCTGGCGCCAAGCATGTCACCCGTGGCATGTTGGAATTCTGGATCGATCCGGAAAGTCCCTACCACAAGCCGTTCTTCGCGTCGGGGAAAAGCTTCGTCTTCTTCTGCGCCGGCGGCTGGCGCTCCGCACTGGCCACCAAGACCGCGCAGGACATGGGGCTCACGCCGGTCAAGCATATTCTAGGCGGTTACACCGCCTGGAAGGCGGCTGGACTGCCTGTGGAGCCTGGCGAAAAGAAGAAATAATCCGAGTCTGCTCAGTGGAGCCGCGACGGCTCCCGGGCCACGAAGGCGACGGCGTGTTCAACCACGCCCTTATCCGCAAGAATGCGGCGATGGCCGAGCCCTTCGGCCCACTGGAGCCGCACATGGCCGCCGGCACCGGCATAACGTCTTGCATGCTCGGCAGGCACCTCGCGGTCGTCAGGCGCGTGGATGACCAGGGTCGGCACGGGCGCCTGGGCGAGCTGGCGGTCACCGGTGAATTCATGCAGGGGCCGGCCGGAAAGGTTTTCGACACGGTCCGCCATGGCAACCTGCGAGCGGGGGCTTGAGCATGCGGCTGAAGTCGGCGAAGATCGCCGGCAAGGAGCTTGGTGCCGCGATCAGCACAAGACGTCCAGCCGCCAGCGGCGGGACGTTCTTAATGGACCCGGCAACGGCATTGGCGGCGACGGCACCGCCGAAGGAATGACCGACCGCCGCGGTAAAGGGGCCAAACCACTCGCCGGCGAGCCGCACCGCGTCCACCGCGTTGACCATGTTCAGTCTGCGGCCCTGCGACTGGCCATGGCCAGGCAGGTCAAGCGAAACCACCCTGTAGCCGGCCGCGCGATAGCCCACGATCAATGCACGCATATATTCGGTGCGCGATCGCCAGCCGTGGACGACAAGCACCGTGCCAGCGGCAGCCCTGCCCGGCTCCGGCCGGAATTCATGCACCATCACGCAACCGGTCGCGGTCTTCAGCCGGTGATGGCGCGCTTCGGCCATGAACCCGGCAGCCCGGTCGATGGCGCGGCGCTCGCCGTCGGTGAGCGCCCTGGTGCTTGGCGTACGGCAGAACAGTTCGAAAGCCGCGCGCCCGGTGATACGCGGCGCGATATGTTCGGCCGCACCAAACACACCTCGGATGACCTTCAGCCCGAATGATGCCATAGTGAGAATCCATCCATACGTTCAAGCATGAACATAATAGTTCAAAGATGAACAATAGACAAGAGCTACCCTGGGACAACCCGCGTTTTCGCAACTGGGTCGCGGTGGCGCGCGCCTGTCATGTGCTGGAGCGCACGCTGGCGGTGAAACTCGCGCCGCTCGACCTGAAGCCGGCGCAGCTCGACGTGCTGATGAACCTTTACCGCCACCCCGGCATGTCGCAGCACGACCTTGCCCGCAAGCTGCTCGTCGGCCGCTCCAACATCACAATGCTGTTGCCGCAACTGGAGACACGTGGCTTGCTGCGCCGCGAGGGCGATGAGAAGGACAAGCGCATCCTGCGCCTCGCCCTGACCGAAGCCGGCGAAGCGCTGCTGATGCAGGCGCTGAAAGTGCATATGGCGCTGATCGAAAAGGCGATGAGCCAGTCGACGCCGGAACAATGCGACATGATCGGCGAGCAGATGCGCAAGATCACCGAGGTGCTGAAGGAAGCCTGACCGTCTCTTGGCCACGCATCCACTTACCACATCGATTTTTTCGCCCGCTCCGGCCATTCCTTGTCATAGGTTTCGCCGTCGATATTCCTGCGGCTGGTGATTTCCAGGATCTGTCCGGGCGTCGGCAGCGACTTCGGGTCGACATGCCTGGCCGGGTTCCACAATTCCGACCGCACGATGGCGCGGGCGCACTGGAAGTAGACCGCATCGACATCGATGACGGTCACCGAGCGCGCCGGCTTGCCGTCCACGATGAATGACGCGCAAAGTGCTGCGTCGGTGGTGATATACGCCCGGCCGTTGATACGCAGCGTCGTGCCTGAGCCCGGCACCAGGAACAGCAGCCCGACACGCGGATCCCTGATGATGTTCTTCAACGAATCGGCGCGATTGTTGCCGCGCCGGTCCGGCATCATCAGCGTTTTCGTATCAACGATACGCACGAAGCCGGCGAGATCGCCGCGCGGCGAGCAATCCAGCCCCTCCGGCCCACTGGTCGAGAGGGCAACGAACGGTGAGGCGTTGATGAAGGCGGCATATTCCGGGATGACATGGTCGAGTTCCTTGACCAGCGAGGCTTCGCCGGGCAGTCCGTAGAGCGCCTCCAACTGCTCGACCGACGTGATGACCGACATCTTCTTCCCTCCCGCGAACCTTTGCCGGCGCTACGCCACGTCCATGACGATTTGACGACAGCCGGTCGCCGAAGTTGAATCTCCGGCGCGCAGATCAGCGGTCCCGGCTCAAGCCCTTTTCCGCAAGTTCGGCAAGGTAAGCACTCCAGCGCTCGTCCTTCTCGTGCCCGAGCGTGTGCAGGTAGTTCCAGGTGAAGATGCCTGTATCATGGAAATCGTCGAAAGTGATGCGCACCGCATAATTGCCGACCGGCTCGATCTTCAGGATGGCCACATTGCGCTTGCCGGGAACCGTCACCCGTTGATCCGGTGAATGGCCCTGCACCTCCGCCGACGGCGATACCACACGCAGGAATTCCGCCGGCAGCTCGAACGGCTGATGGTCGGGAAACGTCACGGTGAGCAGCTTGCGGTCCTTGGAGACCCTCAGTTCTTTTGGCGCCGTCATGATCGGTCCCGCTTGAAATCGCCCCTTCCCTACGCTGCTTCGTGCCGTGCGAAAAGGCTTGGAGGGTGCCGACGCGCGATGTCGGTCGGGGAATGTTACCAAAGATCAAGGCCGGCTATCTTGAATGGCGGGTTGGATCGTATCACATAGCCATATATAACGACGCCGGTAATGGCCACGGAACGTTCGAACATGGACATGATCGACCCCTTCGGTCGCACGATCAGTTATCTCAGAGTGTCGGTCACCGACCGCTGCGATTTTCGTTGCACCTATTGTATGGCCGAGGACATGGCATTCCTGCCAAAGAAGGACCTGCTGTCGCTGGAAGAGCTGGACCGGCTCTGCACTGTGTTCATCCAAAAGGGCGTCAAAAGGCTGCGCCTCACTGGCGGCGAGCCGCTGGTGCGCAAGAACATCATGCATCTGGTGCGCCAGTTGTCGCGCCATCTTGACAGCGGCGCGTTGGAAGAACTGACGCTGACCACCAACGGCTCGCAACTGTCGCGCTTCGCCGCTGAGCTTGCCGATTGCGGCGTCAAGCGCATCAACGTCTCGCTCGATACCCTTGACGCCGACAAGTTCCACCAGATCACCCGGTGGGGGCACCTCGGCAAGGTCATGGCGGGCATCGACGCCGCTCAGGCGGCCGGGCTGAAGGTCAAGCTCAACGCGGTGGCGCTAAAGGATTTCAACGACGCCGAACTGCCTGACATGATGCGCTGGGCGCATGGCCGTGGCATGGACCTGACTGTCATCGAGACCATGCCGATGGGCGAGATCGACGCCGACCGCACCGACCAGTACCTGCCGCTGTCGCTGCTGCGCGCTTCGCTCGAGCGACAGTTCACGCTGACCGATATTCCCTTCAAGACCGGCGGCCCCG
The DNA here is from genome assembly GCF_006442155.1 of Mesorhizobium sp. B2-4-14. Classification (NCBI taxonomy): domain Bacteria; kingdom Pseudomonadati; phylum Pseudomonadota; class Alphaproteobacteria; order Hyphomicrobiales; family Phyllobacteriaceae; genus Mesorhizobium; species Mesorhizobium sp. B2-4-14. The sequence continues at coordinate 47,241 of NZ_VFVA01000038.1, forward strand.
CCCGCTACGTCCAAGTCGCCGAGACCGGCGGGAAACTCGGCTTCATCACGCCGATGACGCATAATTTCTGCGAAAGCTGCAACCGCGTCAGGCTGACCTGCACGGGCACGCTCTATATGTGCCTCGGCCAGGAAGACGCGGCCGACTTGCGCGCGCCGTTGCGCGCGTCCGAGGGCAATGAACTTGTCGCCGACGCAATAGACGAAGCCATCGGCCGCAAGCCGAAAGGCCATGATTTCATCATCGACCGCCGCACCAGCCGCCCATCGGTGTCACGGCATATGAGCGTAACGGGCGGCTGACCAGCGCCGTTTTTTGCAAGGATCGCCTTTCGGTCATCGGCTTTGGGGCAATGCATGCGGCGGCTTTCCTCAATTATGGCGGGTTTCGCGGCAATTACAGTAGGCAGCGCAACTGCCGCCCCCTTCACCTATGTGAACGAGCGCTTCGGCACGGTCTGCACCTTTCCCGACGACATATTCACCGATCGTCAGCCCGAGCCGGAAAATGGCGACGGGCAGGTATGGCTGAGCGCGGACGGCGCCAGCTTGACGTGCTCCGGCATTCTCAACATCGACAATGACACGCCGAAGGGTTTCGTTGCGGCCGAGAAAGCCAGCGAGGAGCAAAGCTACACAATCGCCTACAGCAAGACCGGCAAGGACTGGGCGGTGCTGTCGGGCCGGAAGGATGGTAAGATCTTTTATGAGCGGCGGCTGTTCGGCCGCGATGGCGTCATCCGCACAGTCTGGATCGACTATCCACCGGCCCTGAAGTCGAAATATGACCCGATAGTCGGTGCCATTGCCGGCAGTCTCAAGGGGCCATGAACGCTGCCGAGACCAAGAGCATTTTAGCCACACCGCAAACAAATTTTTGTTCGCGAATGTCCGTCTGATTTACCGGCGGTGTTTTCCCGCCTAGCGTCGCTCTTGTAGCGGTTATCGCTCTTGGGGGATTACATGAGACGCCAAATTCTTGTTTCGTTCGCAATGCTCGGCCTCGCCGCCCTGCCGGCGGCTGCCCAGTCGATCGGTGGGACCTACACCGTCGCCGGCACCAATTTCGACGGCTCGTCCTATGGCGGCGAAGCCACCATCACGCTCACCAGCGGGACCACCTGCACCATCCATTGGGAGACCGGCGGTTCTTCTTCCGACGGCATCTGCATGCGCAACGACAATGCATTCTCCGCCGGCTATGTCATGGACAAGGATATCGGCCTCGTCGTCTACAAGGTCGAGGAGGATGGCTCGCTGCATGGCCTGTGGACGATCGCCGGTAAGGAAGGTAACGGCACCGAGGTGCTGACGCCGAAGAAATAGCATCGTCGTGGCCGGACAGCTTGCGGGAGGCGAAGCCGCCTCCCGACCACGGCCAATCCAGAATATGATTCCATGCCGGCGATCGTGGATGCCCCTGTCCTGGTACAGTCCTTTGCCGTTGCTCTTTCCTGGCGAACTGTTACAGGCTTGCTGCCAAAGCAACCGGTAGATGTCTTGACTCTTTCTCCAAATCTTCGCGGCGCGTTGTTCATGATGGTGGCGATGGTTGGCTTCACGCTCAACGACGCCATCACCAAATATTCTTCGCAATCGATGAACATGGCGCAGGTCATGCTGATCAGAGGCGCATTCGCCTCGCTTTTCGTCGGCCTGCTGGCCTGGCAACGGGGCGCGCTTTCGCAGCCGCGTCTGATGCTGCAGCCGCTGGTGGCAATCCGCGTGCTTGGCGAAGCGGGCGCCACCGTGTCGTTTCTCGTGGCGCTCGCCCATCTGCCGATCGGCAGCGTTTCGGCCGTTCTTCAGGCGCTGCCGCTGGCGGTGACGATGGGTGCCGCGCTATTCTTCGGCGAAGCGGTCGGCTGGCGACGCTGGCTGGCGATCGCCACGGGGTTTGCCGGCGTGCTGGTCATCGTGCGGCCGGGTTTCGATGGCTTCAGCGTCTATTCCCTTGTGGCGCTGGCCAGCGTCGCATGCTGCACCGTGCGCGATCTCGCCACCAAGCGCATTCCTCAAACCGTGCCGACGATGCTGGTCTCGACCGCCACCGCACTCGCAATGACCGTCGTCGGCGCGGTGCTGCTGTCGCCGATGGGCGGGTGGACGCCGATGACCGGCAAAAGCACGGCGCTGCTGGCGCTGGCGGCCGTTCTTGTGCTCATCGGCTATCAATTCATCATCATGGCGATGCGTTCGGGCGAAATCTCCTTCATCGCGCCATTCCGCTATACGGCGCTCCTCTGGTCCATCCTGCTGGGCCTGATCGTCTTCGGCGACATACCGGACATCCCGATGACCGCCGGCGCTACAATCGTCGTCGGCTCGGGCCTCTATGCGCTTTATCGTGAGCGGGTGGTCGGCCGGCGAAGGATCGTCGCTGAAAGCACGGGACCGGCCATGGCGCCGGATGGAATCTAGCCCTCGAAGTTGCTTGCGATTTCCGGCGGCTGGCGTACAGGCTGGGTGGCATGAAGCGAGATGTCGCGGGGATCATTCTGGCTGGCGGCCAATCGAGGCGGATGGGAGGCGGCGACAAGAGCCTGTTGCCGCTTGGCAGTGGCCGCGTGCTTGATCAGGTCCTGTCGCGCTTTGGTCCGCAGATGGAAAGCCTGGCGCTGAGCGCCAATGGCGACCCGGCGCGCTTTGCCCGGTTCGGACTGCCGGTGCTTGCCGACACGGTCGAAGGCTTTGCCGGACCGCTTGCCGGAATCCTGGCTGGCCTTGAATGGGCGGTTGCCAGCACGCCCTGCAAGGCGATCGTCACCGCTGCCGGCGATACACCTTTCCTGCCGCTCGATCTCGTCGATCGCCTGGCCGCGGCAGCCGGTAAGTATCCCGGGAAGATCGCCGTCGCCTCTTCGGCCGGCCGGCGACACCCGACCTTCGCGCTGTGGCCGACCGGATGCCGCGACGCCTTGCGGCATTTCCTGGTCGATGAGGACAACAGGCGGGTTTCGGCTTTTGTCGAGCGGCACGGCCATGTCGAGGTGGACTTTCCGGTCCTCCAATCCGCCGGCCAGCCGCTCGATCCTTTTTTCAACATCAATGTACCGGACGACCTTGCCGACGCTGTGCGTCTGTTGCAGAGCATAACGTCATGAATAGGCGCATCTTCGGCATCACCGGCTGGAAAAACTCCGGCAAGACCACACTGACCGAAAAGCTGGTCGCGGAGCTTGTGCGGCGCGGCTGGAAGGTCTCGACGGTCAAGCATGCCCATCATGATTTCGACATCGACAAGCCCGGCGCGGACAGCTTCCGTCATCGGCAGGCCGGCGCCTCCGAGGTGGCGATCGTGTCCGGCAATCGCTGGGCGCTGATGCACGAATTGCGTGGCGAGAATGAACCTTCCTTGACCGATATTCTGGCACGGCTTGCCCCATGCGACATCGTGCTGGTCGAAGGCTACAAGCGCGAATCCCACTGCAAGATCGAAACCAGGCGACTGGAAGCGAAGGACCGGACCCCGCTTTCGGCGGGTGATCCCAATGTTATCGCGGTCGCCGCGGATTTCGTCGTTGCGGACAAGAGCCTGCCGGTATTCGACCTCGATGACGTAAAATCGATAGTCGACTTCATCGAACGCACGACCGGTCTCGTTGCTTCAGATGTAACGTAACGGCAGAACCTCATGACCGATTTGGGTGGTTTTGCAGTTGCTTTTTTCTTGGAAAGAATGGGAGTATCGCTTCAGCGGGCGGTCAAAAGCACCGCCCCACAGAGCCGTTTCGGAACGACGGCCGGGACCATAAAGAGAGGACTATCATGCGTATTGCACTGCGTATCGCGCTCGCCGCATCGGCTGCGCTGCTGACGCTCGGCGTAGCCCAGGCCCAGGAAAAGACCCTGAGGATCGGCACCGAAGGCGCCTACCCTCCATTCAACAATCTCACCGCTGATGGCCAACTCGTCGGCTTCGACATCGACATCGCCAAAGCGCTTTGCGATGAAATGAAGGTCAAGTGCACCTTCGTCGCCCAGGATTGGGACGGTATCATCCCGGCGCTTCAGGCCGGCAAGTTCGATGCCATCGTCGCCTCGATGTCGATCACCCCGGAGCGCCAGCAGAAGGTCGACTTCTCGCACAAATACTACAACACGCCATCGGCGCTCGCAGTGCCGAAGGACAGCACGTTGAAAGGCGTGACCAAGGAAGACCTCGCCGGCAAGACGATCGGCGTCGCCACCACGACCACGCACTTCAACTATGCCTCGAAGACCTACACCGACAGCACCGTCAAGGGCTATCCGAGCAGCCCCGAGGAGCAGGCCGATCTCGCCAATGGACGCCTTGACGCCATCGAGGACGACATCGTGGTCCTGCAGCAATGGCTGGATTCGCCTGACGGCGCCTGCTGCAAGATCCTCGGTCAACCGAAGCCGCAGCCGGTCGAGATTTTTGGACCGGGCGCCGGCATTGCGGTACGCAAGGGCGAGACCGACCTGGTCAACAAGCTCAATGCCGCCATCGACGCCATCCGCGCCAATGGAAAATACAAGGAAATCAACGACAAGTATTTCAAGTTCGACGTCTACGGCGCCGAGTCCTGATAATTGCGCGGAGGGCGGTGAGGAATTCCTCGCCACCCTTCAATCATCCCGGGATCGCCACGGAGACAAGACTCGTAAATGCCGGCCCAAAGCATTTGGACACTTCTCAGTTGGGGCCCCGATGGCTGGAGTGACGATATTGCCTATGGCGCGATGGTCACCATCGCGCTCGCCCTTGCAACACTGCCGATCGGCCTGACGATCGGCTTTTTCGTCGCCTGGGCCAAGCAGTCCGAAGAACCGTCGCTGCGGCTGGCGGCCAACATATACACCACCGTGTTTCGCGGCCTGCCGGAATTGGTGACGCTGTTCCTGTTCTTCTTCGGCATGCCCATCTTGCTGCAATACATCATCCGCTTCTTCAAGCCCGAGGCGACGATCGATGTGGACAGCTTCGTCGCCGGCATGATCGTGCTTTCGTTGATCTTTTCGTCCTATGCCAGCGAGGTATTCCTTTCGGCCTTTCGCGCCATTCCAAAGGGCCAGTATGAGGGTGGCTATGCGATCGGGCTGTCGAAGTGGCTGACCATGCGCAAGGTGATCTTGCCCCAGTTGCTACGCATCGCCTTCCCCGGTCTCGAGAATTGCTGGCTGAGCCTGCTCAAGGACACCGCCCTGGTTTCTGTGGTCAACCTCGCCGAGACCTTGCGCAACGCCGGCGTGGCGGCGCGCGTCACCAAGCATTCGTTCCTCTTCTATAGCTTCGCCGCGCTGGTCTTCCTCGTCCTGGCGATCCTGTCGTCGATCGCCACCGGGTTTATCTTGCGCTCGCTGGGGCGGAGGGAGGCGCGATGAGCATCACGGAAGCGATCGCGGTCGAACGGCCTCCACCGCCGGCTCGCGGCTGGCCGCGCACCCGCATCGTGGGATATGCGCTTGTCGGCCTGTGGATTCTCTTCGGCCTCGGTATCGTTGCCTATCTTTTCTATTCCTGGAACGGCGAATTCTTCGCCAAGTATGCGCCGGCCTATCTGCAAGGGCTGGGAACCACGCTGGCGCTCGTGTCGATATCGATGGTGCTCGGCGCGATCCTATCATTGCCCGTCACCTTTGG
>NZ_VFVA01000039.1:0-52350 GCF_006442155.1 Mesorhizobium sp. B2-4-14
AGGCAAGGGCGGGGCAGGCAAGGCAACAGCGGATGGCGGCGACAGGTCATCGTGCACGCCCGATCTGGATTGCGCCGACGCGCTCCGCCAACTTGTCGAGCTGGGCTCGGACTGGGTCTGGGAAACCGACGACGAGCTGCGCTTTTCCTGGCTTTCGCCAAACTACCAGGCTGCCACCGGTATCGATCCAGCCAATGTGCTTGGCCGGTTCCGCTTCGATTTCCTCAACCAGGTCCTGAAGGGCAAGCGCAGCGCGACAGCGCATCTGGAAGATCTGCAGGCGCACCGGCCATTCCGCGATTTCATCTACGAACTGAAGGGAGGCCGCGACGACTGCCGCTGGGTGCTGACCTCGGGCTTTCCACGGTTCGACGGTGAAGGAAAATTTGCCGGCTATCGCGGCATAGGCCGCAATGTCACCGCGCTGGCCAGCGCCTTCGGAGACAGTGAGCACAAGCAGGGCGAACGATTTTCTTCGGAAAGCCTCGCCAACCTTCGCGCGATGGTCGATTCAATGCCGATCGGCGTGGTCGTCCTCGATGCCGACATGCGTGCCGAGGTGATCAATCGCGCCTTCTATGATTTCTGGAAGATCGATCCCACTCGCGCCGGCATCGGCTCGGCCTTCCGCGATCTGATGGAGGCCAGCCGCGGCATCGATCCCTACGGCGCCGATGAAATTGCCTGGCAACGCCACACCGCCGAGCGCGAAGCCGAAATCAGGGCCGGCGTCGCCGGTTCCAGACGATTGCCCCACAATGACGGGCGCACGCTGGTCGCATCGCTGGCACCGCTGGCCGGCGGCAAGCGGCTCATTTCCTATGTCGACGCCACCGACATGAAGAGCCGTGAAACCGAGCTCGCCGACGCGCTGGAAAAGGCGAGGCTGGCGGAGGCGGTGATCAACGCGGTCGAGAATCCGATTTTCGTCAAGGACGATCATCTGAGATTCGTCTTTGTCAACGAGGCGTTCGCGGCGCTGTTTGGCCAGACGCCGCAAGCCATGCTTGGCAAGCCTGGCGACGATTTCCTGAGCCCGGCCGAGGCCGCGCTCTTTGAACGCAGCGAACGGGAAGTCCTGTCGACCGGACAAATCTACGAAGTCGAGGAAAATTTCGAGGACGAAGGTGTCGCCCGCTCGCGCATCGTCCGGAAAAACCGCGTCCGCATGGCAAGCGGCCGCGATTATGTCGCCGGTTTTCTCTTCGACATCTCGGAGATGAAGCGGCGTGAGATCGAGGCGCAGGATGCGCGCAAGCATTTGGCCAGCGTGCTCGAATCGCTACCGGCCGGCGTGATCATCTACGATCGCGATGACAATTTCGTCTTCGCCAACCGCAAGATGAAGGATGCGGTTCCGGAACTGGAGACGGTATGGCAACCCGGCCGCACCTTCCGGGAAGCGTTGGCATCCGGCAATTCCGCCGGCTATTTCCGGCAGAGCGGCGATCCGGAGCTCGACAAACTCTACGACAGCGATCCGCAGCGTTGGGTCGATGGGGTCCTCGCGCGGTGCCGCCTGCCCAGCGCGTCGTTCGAGCGCGTCAATCCCGACGGCAGCTGGCATCAGGTCTACGACATGCGCGCTGATGACGGCACGTTCATCGGCGTGCGCGTCGACATCACAGGCATCAAGAGCCGCGAGGCGGCCCTGCGCGATTCGATGCGACAGATCGATCTCTTCCGGCACGTCATGGACGAGTTGCCGGTGGCAGCCTTCATCAAGGCGCAGGACCTCAGCATCGAATTCGTCAACAAGGCCTGGTGCGCGATTACAGGCCTGGCCAAGGAGGACGTCATTGGCCGGACCGACCCCCAGCTGTTCGGCGCCGAGGCGGCGGAAAGCTACGGCCATGATGACACCGATGTCGTGGCGACCGGCAGCGTGCTCGAGGTCGAGGAGCCCGTCACCCATCGCGACGGCACGGTGCGGCAGTTGATGACGCGCAAGAGCCGCCTGGTGGCCATCGACGGATCGGTGCATCTGGTCGGTTCCAGCACCGACATCACCGAGGTCAAGGCACGCGAGCAGGCTCTGGAGGAGAGCATGCGCGAGAACGAGGTGTTTCGCAGCCTGATCGACAATGTGCCGGTGTCGATCTACGCCAAGCGCTCCGATCTCAGGCAGTTCTACGTCAACAAGGGCTGGTGTGATCTCACCGGCTTCAGCAAGGAAGAAGCGATCGGCAAGACCGATGTCGAGATCTTCGGGCCGGATGGCGAAGCCTTCGTGGCCGGCGATCTGGCCGTGCTGCGCACCGGCGAAACCCAGGAGATCGAGGAGACGGTGCGGCTAGCCAACGGCAGCGTCAGGCACCAGTTCGCGCGCAAGGGCGCGATGATCGCCTCCGACGGTTCGCTCTACCTGATCGGTTCGACCACCGATATCACCGAGCTCAAGCAGCGCGAGGCGGAACTCAGCGAGGCACGCCAGCGCGCCGTCCTCGCCGACCGCGCCAAGTCGGAATTCCTCGCCAATATGAGCCACGAGATCCGCACGCCGATGAACGGTGTGCTGGGCATGGCCGAACTCCTTGCCAAATCCAATCTCGATGCGAAGCAGAAGACGTTCACCGACATCATCGTCAAATCGGGCAACGCGCTTCTGACGATCATCAACGACATCCTGGATTTCTCCAAGATCGATGCCGGCCAGCTGGTGCTGGACCCAGCGCCTTTCAACCTTGCCGAGGCGATCGAGGACGTGGCGACGCTGGTTTCGACACGCGCCAAGGAAAAGGATCTCGAGCTCATCGTGCGCATCGAGCCGGGGCTCGAAAGCCTGTTCATCGGCGATGTCGGCCGCATCAGGCAGATCGTCACCAATCTGCTCGGCAATGCGGTGAAATTCACCGACGAAGGCCATGTGCTTGTCGATGTGACCGGCGAGAGGATCCCGACCGGAACCAGGTTGACGATCTCCGTCACCGACACAGGCATCGGTATCCCCGAGGACAAGCTGAAGCAGGTGTTCGAAAAATTCAGCCAGGTCGACACGTCCTCGACAAGGCGGCACGAAGGCACCGGGCTCGGCCTTGCCATCACCTCGCGGCTTGTCGAGCTGATGGGCGGCACAATCGGTGTCGAGAGCGCCGAGGGCAAGGGCTCGACTTTCTGGTTCACGGTAACGCTGCCCAGGGCCGAACAACAGCATGGGCGGCGCATCATGCCGGTGGACGTCACGGGCGCGCGCGTGCTGATCGTCGACGACAATGCCGTCAACCGCGCCATCCTCACTGAGCAGATGACCTCATGGACGTTCGATTCCTGCGCGGCCGAAAGCGGCGCCGAGGGGCTGAAGGTGCTGATCGCCGCGGCCGCCTATGGCGTGCCCGTCGATTGTGTCGTGCTCGACTACCAGATGCCCGGGATGAGCGGCGCCGAAATGGCCAGCATCGTGCGCAACACCGAAGGCCTCGCCGACACGCCGATCATCATGCTGACCTCGGTCGACCAGTCGCTCGCCAACACCAGCTACCGCGATCTCGGAATAGACGCCCAGCTGATCAAGCCGGCGCGCTCCTCGGCGCTCCTGGAAACGCTGGTCGGGACCATCCAGCGCCATCGCCATGCGACGAACGGCCACGCCCAGCCGTCGGCAGGCGAGGGCCTCGGCGCTTCCCAGCGGCCGCCGCTGGTGCCGTCCGAACAACGCGCGCAATTGCAGCCGCCGCCGGTTCGTCAAAGGCCTCCCGTCACCGGCGGTGGCGGGCATCGGCTGGACATTCTCGTGGCCGAGGACAATGAGGTGAACCAGATGGTCTTCACTCAAATTCTCGGCGAGACCAGCTATGGTTTCGAGATTGTCGGCAATGGCCGCAAGGCGCTCGACGCCTTCGGCAGGCTCAATCCGTGCATGATCCTGATGGACGTCTCGATGCCGGAGATGAGCGGGCTGGAGGCAACCGCCGCGATCCGTCGGCTGGAACAGGAAACCGGCACGCATGTGCCGATCGTGGGCGTCACCGCGCACGCGCTCAAGGGCGATCGCGAACGATGCCTGGAGGCGGGCATGGACGATTATCTGCCCAAGCCGATCAGCCCGAGGGCCCTGCTGGAGAAAGTCGAGCGCTGGATCGGCGCCGGCCAACAGGTCCAGCGCAACGCGGGATAGCACCGCGTCGGCCGGTTCCAGCAATCCGAAGCGGCGGGCCGGAGGGAATCAGTCGGGATTTGCTGCTACCCCTGCGTGCAAAGACTATGGTGCGATCGCACCATATCAAAGGCGGTGCTTAGCCGGGACAATGGCAACATCGAATTCCGCTCTTCTCAGTTACGGGCGGGAGCAGCGACCGCCGGCAAGAAACAGCGTCACTCTACCCCAACGGACCTGTTTTCGGCGATGGCCCGGCCACGACACGCTCTGGCCTCGAGCAACGCGCTCCCGTCCGGATTTTCTTCATCCGAGCCGGCCCGGCGAATCCAACGCCGGCTTCGAGCCAGCAATGGCTCAAGCCACTGATTCCCGGGGCAAACCCGGACCGGGCCGCAACCATCCGAAGCTACCGCCTTTCCCCGCGCCGGCGACGCGTTACCCGGTTGACACGAAACTGTCATGCGACTGTTATAATCGAAGGCTATTGGCCTCAGCGGGCGCCGGCAAAAGGGCGCCGAGAGACCATCTTCCGAACAGGAGCAGGCCACATGAGACATTTCATCCGCTCGGCGGCCGTTGCGATTGCAATGGCTGCGGCGTCCACCTTCACCATGTCCGCAGCGTTTGCGGCTGATATCTCCGGCGCTGGCGCCACTTTCCCCTACCCGATCTACGCGAAGTGGGCCGACGCCTACAAGAAAGAGACCGGCATCGGCCTCAACTACCAGTCGATCGGTTCCGGCGGCGGCGTCAAGCAGATCAAGGCCAAGACCGTTACCTTCGGCGCTTCCGACGCGCCGCTGAAGGGTGAAGACCTCAACTCCACCGGTCTCGCCCAGTTCCCGATGGTGATGGGTGGCATCGTGCCCGTCGTCAATCTCAAAGGCATCAAGCCGGGCGAACTCGTTCTCGACGGCACGACGCTGGCTGATATCTTCCTCGGCAAGATCACCAACTGGAACGACGAGGCGATCAAGAAGCTCAATCCCAAGGCCAAGCTGCCAGACCAGGCGATTGCCGTTGTCCACCGTTCGGACGGCTCGGGCACCACGTTCAACTTCAGCTACTATCTCGCCGACGTGAACGCCGACTGGAAGTCGAAGGTTGGCGTCAACAGCGCGCTCGAGTGGCCGGTGGGTATCGGCGCCAAGGGCAATGAAGGCGTTGCCAACAACGTGTCGCAGACCGGCGGCGCCATCGGCTATGTCGAATACGCATATGCCAAGCAGAACAAGCTGACTTACACCGACATGATCAACAAGGACGGCAAGAAGATCGAGCCGACCGCGAAGGCGTTCTCGGCCGCGGCGGCCAATGCCGACTGGAACTCACAGCCGGGTTATGGCGTCATTCTCGCCAACCAGCCGGGCGCCGAGTCCTGGCCGATGACGTCCGCGACCTGGATCCTGCTGTACAAGAAGCCCGATGACGCCGCGGCGACCAGCGAAGCGCTCAAGTTCTTTGCCTGGTCCTATGCGAAGGGCGACAAGATGGCGGGTGAACTGGACTACGTTCCGATGCCGGACAAGGTCGTCAAGAGCGTCGAGGAAATGTGGAGCAAGGACATCGTCGGCAGCGACGGCAAGTCGCTCTACGCCGCCAAGTAACTCTCTTTGTCGAAGGGAGGACGCCTTTGGCGTCCTCCCATTTCTTTCGAATACGAGGGGCTAGATGACCACCGTTTCAGAAGCTACGCCGTTATCGAGCGTCATGCGGTCCAGGGATGCGACAGTGCGGCGCTTCGCCTTCACGGACATGGTGTTTCGGGAGGCTACACGCTCTTCTGCCGTCCTCGTCCTGCTCATCCTCAGCGGCGTCGCCATCTCGTTGTTTGCCGGCTCATGGGAAGCCCTGTCTAAGTTCGGCTTTTCCTTCCTGACGACCGAGGCATGGAACCCGGTCACCGAGAATTTCGGCGCCCTGTCGCCGATCTACGGCACCATCGTCACGTCAGCCATCGCAATTCTGATCGCCGTTCCCATCGGCATCGGCATCGCCGTCTTTCTTACCGAACTTTGCCCGCGGCCGCTGCGGCGCCCGATCGGCATCGCCGTCGAGCTTCTGGCCGGCATCCCTTCGATCATCTACGGCATCTGGGGCCTGTTCGTGTTCGCACCGTTCCTGCAGACGACGATACAGCCTTTCATCATCGACATCTTTCACAACGTGCCCGGGCTCTCCAGCCTGTTCGCCGGCCCGCCCTATGGCATCGGCCTACTGACGTCGTCGCTGATCCTGGCCATCATGGTGCTGCCGTTCATCACCTCGATCACCAAGGACGTGTTCGACACAGTGCCGGCGGTGCTGAAGGAATCGGCCTACGGCATCGGCTGCACAACCTGGGAAGTCACGCGGCGCGTGGTCATTCCCTACACCCGTGTCGGCATTATGGGCGGCGTTATGCTCGGCCTCGGCCGCGCGCTCGGCGAAACCATGGCGGTGACCTTCGTCATCGGCAACGCGCATCGTATCAGCGCCTCGCTGTTCGCGCCGGCGACGACGATCTCCGCGACGATCGCCAATGAATTCACCGAAGCCGACGGCCAACTCTACACCTCTTCACTGGTGGCGCTCGGCCTGATCCTCTTCGTCATCACCTTCATTATCCTTGCCATCGCACGCTACATGCTGATGCGCATCGATGCCCGCACGGGAGCCTGACCGATGTCGACGACCCTGGCACTCCATAACAGGCGCAAGAGAAGGAACGGCGTGATGATGGCGCTCTGCGTCGCCGCCGCCGGCATCGGCCTTGCCTGGCTGGCGCTGATCCTCGGCGCCCTGGTCTACAAGGGCCTGTCCGGCGTTTCGCTGGCGGTCTTCACCGAGATGACGCCACCGCCCGGCGATGCCGGCGGCCTGCTCAACGCCATCTATGGCAGCATCGTGATGACCGTCATCGGCGTCATCGTCGGCACGCCGATCGGTGTGCTGGCCGGTACTTACATGGCCGAATACGGACGCTTCTCGAAGCTGACCACGGTGGTGCGTTTCATCAACGACATCCTGCTGTCGGCGCCGTCGATCGTTATCGGCCTGTTCGTCTATGAGTTGCTGGTGCGGCCGATGGGGCACTTCTCCGCCATCGCCGGCGCCGTCGCGCTGGCCATCCTGGTCATCCCGGTCGTGGTGCGCACCACAGAGGACATGCTCAACCTGGTGCCGAACGCCTTGCGCGAGGCAGGCACCGCGATCGGCGCACCGCGCTGGGTGGTCATCCGCTCTGTCGCCTACCGCGCCGCACTTTCCGGCATCGTCACCGGCATATTGCTGGCCATCGCCCGCATCTCCGGCGAGACGGCGCCGCTGCTCTTCACCGCGCTCAACAACCAGTTCTGGTCAAGCAATCTCAACGCGCCGATGGCCAGCCTGCCTGTCACCATCTTCCAGTTCGCTCTCAGCCCTTACGAGGAATGGCAGCAGCTGGCGTGGACCGGCGCACTTATAATCACCCTAACGGTTCTCGGGCTGAGCATCTTCGCCCGCAGCCTTACCGGACGCAGAGAGGACAGATGAAACCGATGTTGTCCACCGAGTTGAACGTGGCCGAGGCTGCCGTGGAAAAGGCCAAGATCGAGGTCAAGAACCTCAATTTCTACTACGGCCAGTCGAAGGCGCTGAAGGACATCAGCCTGTCGCTGCCCGAGCGCAGTGTCACCGCCTTCATCGGCCCTTCGGGCTGCGGAAAGTCGACGCTGCTGCGCGTCTTCAACCGCATCTACGAGCTCTACCCGAGGCAGAGCGCCGAGGGTCAGGTGCTGCTTGACGGCCGGAACATTCTCGACCGCTCGCAGGACCTCAACCTGCTGCGCACCAAGATCGGCATGGTGTTCCAGAAGCCGACGCCGTTTCCGATGTCGATCTATGAAAACATCGCGTTCGGCGTCAGGCTCTATGAGAAGATCAGCAAGGCCGAGATGGACGGCCGTGTCGAGCAGGCGCTGAAGCGCGCGGCTCTGTGGACCGAGGTCAAGGACAAGCTCAACGCCAGCGGCCTCAGCCTTTCGGGCGGCCAGCAGCAGCGTCTTTGCATCGCCCGCACCGTGGCGGTGAAGCCGGAGGTCATCCTGCTCGACGAGCCGGCATCGGCGCTCGACCCGCTGTCGACCGCCAAGATCGAGGAATTGATCGACGAGCTGCAAGCCGACTACACGATCGTCATCGTCACCCACAACATGCAGCAGGCGGCGCGCGTGTCGCGCCAGACGGCTTTCATGTATCTGGGCGAGCTGGTCGAGTTCGATCGTACGGAGAAGATCTTCACATCGCCCCGCGAGAAGCGCACGCAGGACTATATCACCGGCCGCTTCGGCTGATCTCACGCATACGAGGACCAGGATCATGGCCGAACACACAGTCGCTTCTTTCGACGAGGATCTCGGACAGATCAGCAGGCTGATCAGCGACATGGGCGATCTCGCCAGCTCGATGGTCGGCGGCGCCACCAAGGCGCTGCTGAACTCCGACAACGCGCTGGCACAGCGCGTTGTCTCCGACGACGTCATCATGGACGCGCGCCAGCGCGAACTCGACGACCGCGCCATCACGCTGATCGCCAAGCGCCAGCCGATGGCCGACGATCTGCGGCATGTCGTCGGGTCGATCCGCATGGCCGGTGACCTCGAACGCATTGGCGACCTTGCCAAGAACATCGCCAAGCGCGTCGGTACGGTCGGCCTGTCCACCACGCCGCGCGACCTGTCGCATTCCATCGACGCCATGGCGCAGCTGGTGCTGATCCAGGTGCAGGGCGTGATCGAGGAGTATGCGGCGCACGATGCCGAGGCCCTTGCCAAGCTGCGCGCCGATGACGAACGTATCGACGTCAAATACACCTCCGTGTTCCGCGAACTTCTCACCTACATGATGGAGGATCCGCGCAACATCACGGCTTGCACGCATCTGTTGTTCTGCGCCAAGAATCTCGAGCGCATCGGCGACCATGTGACCAACATCGCCGAGAATGCCTACTATGTGCTGACCGGTACGCAGCTGCCCGCGAATCGTCCGAAGCAGGACGAAACGGCGATGTCGGCGCCGGCGGCTTGATCGTCAGAGCGGTTCACCGTTTTACGGAAAACCGCTCTCTCTCTTGTTTCCATGCAATTCCGGACGGAAAACCGCTTCACACTTTTCCTGGAATTGCCTTAGAGGTGACCAGTCGATGATCGCGCCACGCATCATGGTGGTGGAGGATGAGGAGCCACTCGGCGTGCTCCTCCGCTACAATCTGGAATCGGAAGGCTACCAGGTCGAGGTGGTCCCGCGCGGCGACGAGGCGGAGATTCGCCTGCAGGAGAACGTCCCCGACCTCCTGGTGCTCGACTGGATGGTGCCGGCGGTGTCCGGGATCGAACTCTGTCGCCGGCTAAGGATGCGGCCCGAGACCGAGCGGCTGCCGATCATCATGCTGACGGCGCGCGGCGAGGAAAGCGACCGCGTGCGCGGCCTTTCGACCGGCGCCGACGATTATCTGGTCAAGCCGTTCTCGACACCGGAATTCATGGCCAGGGTCAAGGCGCTGCTGCGCCGCGCCAAGCCGGAAGTGCTGTCCAGCGTGCTCAAGGTGGGCGACATCGTGCTCGACCGCGAATCACATCGCGTCTACCGCAAGAAGAGCGAGATCCGGCTCGGGCCGACCGAATTCCGCCTGCTCGAATTCATGATGCGTCATCCCGGCCGGGTGTTTTCGCGCAGCCAGCTGCTCGACAATGTTTGGGGGGAGACGATCTATATCGACGAGCGCACGGTGGATGTGCATGTCGGCCGGTTGCGCAAGGCGGTCAATAACGGCCGCATGCCCGACGTCATCCGCACCATTCGTGGTGCGGGGTATGCAATCCGCGAGGATTGAGCGCGACTTTATTCAGGCCACGTTCTTCCCGGAGCCGGCTTTCGCCTGCATGCCCGGCGCGAAAATCTCCTGGTCGACGAAGGTCAGCGCCCGCATGGCGCAGCCCTCGCGGATCAGCGGCAACTCGTTGGGCTCGGTGTCGAAGGAAATCGATTTCGAGTGCTGGCCGCCGGCGGTCTGGGCGATGGCCTCGCGCAATGCCGGCTCGATCAGGTCGAAGGCGGCGGCGCTGACGCCGACCATGGCGACGGGGGCGGGATCGATCAGCGCGAACAGGCTGCCGAGGCCGTAGCCCAGCGCCTCGCCGGCCCTGCGGTAGGCCTCCCGCTCGGGCCCGTCCGTTTGCCGCGCCGTCGCCGCCAGCGCCCGCATCTGCGCGTCGCTGACATCGGCGACCGGCTCGGTGTCCTCGCTGAGCTGCCTGGCGTTGCGCCAGATGGCGTAATTGCCGGCATAGGCTTCGACGCAGCCGCGCCGCCCGCAGCGGCAGAGCGCGCCGCCTGGCCGATGGATCATATGGCCGAATTCGCCGCCCGAGGAATGGGTGCCGGTGAAGAGCTCGCCCTTCAGCACCAGGCCCATGCCGATACCGTGCGAAAGGAGAATGGCGATGAAGTCGTCGCGGTAGCGCTCCGGATCGCGCCAGCGCAGCGCCACCGCCATCATGTTGCAGTCATTCTCCACGGTGGCGGGGATGCCGAACTCGGCTTCGAGTATGTCGGCGAAGGCGATGTCGGTCTGCGGCGTGATGGGCGACCACAGCATTGCCCGGGCATCGGTGTCGGTGATGCCCTGGATCGCCAGCGCGATGCGGGCGACGCTGCGCACGTCGAGGTCGGGATCCTCTAGGCGCCGCCGCACGATGGCGACGCATTCGCCGATCAGTGCATCGCGCGACATGGTCAGCGTATCCAGCCGGCGCTGTTCCTCTGATATGACCTGGCCGGCATAGTCGATGACGGCGACGGACAGGAAATTCAGCGACAGCACCACGGTCATCACCGTTGCGGCTTCCGGATTGAGGCCAAGCCCGACCTGCGGCCTGCCGCGTTTGAGCGCGCCGGCCTCGCTCGGCTTGCCTTCGGCCAGGATACCTTCGCCGATCAGATCAGAGGAAATCGCCGATATGGTGGAGTGGCTGAGGCCGGTGGTCGCGGCTATTTCGGTGCGCGAGGGCTGGCCGGCCCGGCGCACGGCCGCAATCACCATTGCGCGGTTGCGCCGGCGCAGATCGTCGTGGCGGATTCCGACCGACATGCCTTTCCAATATCCTCCCGGTCGCCGCAGCTCGTCGTGCCCCTCGAACACTGCGGCAACAGATCAAATACTGGCAGAAGCGGCCGGCGATGTCATTTATTTATTGCGGGGCTCGAAAAAAGTTCTCGGGCCTCAAAATCCATCAGAATCATTGTTGACAGCCTTCCGGCGATGCATCACTATTTTTTTTGAGGCTCGAAAAAATAGAGCCTTTGTGCCGGCCTTCGGGTCAGTTTGGTCGCGCCATACGCGGCGCAGGGAGGATATCATGAAGAGATTCGCAGTCGCCATCCTGGCGGGTGTCGCCATGTCACTGACGCTCGCGTCGGTCGCGCAGGCGAAGGGCAAGGTCATCGGCGTTTCTTGGTCCAACTTCCAGGAAGAGCGCTGGAAGACCGACGAGGCCGCCATGAAGAAGGCGATCGAGGCCGCAGGCGACAAGTACATCTCCGCCGACGCACAGTCCAATCCGGGCAAGCAGCTCACCGATGTCGAGAGCCTGATCTCGCAGGGCGCCAATTCGCTGATCATCCTGGCGCAGGATGCCTCGGCCATCGGCCCGGCCGTCCAGAAGGCGCTGGATGAAGGCATTCCGGTCGTCGGCTATGACCGCCTGATCGAGAACAAGGACGTCTTCTACCTGACCTTCGACAACAAGGAAGTCGGCCGCATGCAGGCCCGCGCGGTGTTCAAGGTCAAGCCGGAAGGCAACTATGTCTTCATCAAGGGCTCGGGTGCCGATCCGAATGCCGACTTCCTGTTCTCGGGCTCGATGGAAGTGTTCAAGCCGGCCATCGATAGCGGCAAGATCAAGAATGTCGGCGAGGCCTATACGGACGGCTGGCTGCCCGCCAACGCCCAGAAGAACATGGAGCAGTTCCTGACCGCCAACGACAACAAGGTCGACGCCGTGGTCGCCGCCAATGACGGCACCGCCGGCGGCGTCGTCGCGGCACTCACGGCGCAAGGCCTTGCTGGCACCGTGCCGGTGTCGGGCCAGGACGGCGACCATGCCGCGCTGAACCGCATCGCGCTCGGCACCCAGACCGTGTCGGTGTGGAAGGACGCGCGCGAGCTCGGCAGGAACGCCGCCGAGATCGCCTCGCAACTGGCGGACGGCAAGAAGATGACCGACATTGCCGGCGTGAAGGACTTCACGACGCCTGGCGGCAACACCGTCAAGTCGCTGTTCCTGACCCCGGTCGCCATCACCAAGGACAATCTCAACGTCGTCATCGATGCCGGCTGGATCAAGAAGGACGAAGTCTGCGCGGGCGTCGCCGCCGGCACCGTCGCGGCCTGCAACTAAGCTGGCCTGTTTCTCTCAGATATAGACGCCGCGGCCCTGGAACGGTTCAGTGTTTCTTGAATCGCTGAACCGTTCCAGCCCATTGTTTCCCGCAATTCCGGACGGAAACCGCCACGCACTTTCCTGGAATTGCCTCAAAGCCGCGGCGTTTTCTCAAAAAGATTTGTGTTTCCGCATCAGGCGGATAGCTTCTAGGCTAGGCTCCGGCGTCCGCGCCAGACGGCGGCCAGTGGGAGGAAATCATGACCGACACGACGTCCAACCCGCCGCAGGTCGATACCGCACGCGCCTCAGAACTCGGCGCGGTCGCCCGCTTCCTGAAGGCAACCGAGATCGACACCCGCATGCTCGGCATGATCGGCGCCCTGTTGCTGATCTGGGTCGGGCTGCACGTGATTTCGAGCCTGCGTCTGGGCGTCAATCCGCTCGATTTCGACAGCCGCACCTTCCTCACGCCGCGCAATCTATGGAACCTCTCCGTACAAAGCTCCGCGGTCGCCATCATGGCCTGCGGCATGGTGCTGGTCATCGTCATGCGCAACATCGACCTGTCCGTCGGCTCGGCCGAGGGCCTGATCGGCATGGTCATGGGTTTTGCCCAGGTGCATTTCCTGGTTCGGTTCGTCGGGCTTGAACTCGGCAATCCGTGGATCTGGGTGCTCGCGCTTGTCATCGGCCTGGTCCTGGGCCTGCTGATCGGCGCCTTCCAGGGCTTCATCATCGCCTATCTCGAAGTGCCCGCCTTCATCGTCACGCTCGGCGGCCTGCTGGTCTGGCGCGGCGCTGCCTGGTGGGTCACCAGCGGCCAGACCGTGGCGCCGCTCGACGCCACCTTCCAGCTGATGGGAGGCGGGCCGGCGGGATCGATCGGCGCCACCTGGAGCTGGATCGTCGGCATCGTCGCCTGCCTCGCCGTGGTGTTTGCGCTTTTCAACGGGCGGGTGCAACGCAAGCGCTTCCGTTTCCCGCTGCGCCCGATCTGGGCCGAGACGCTGCTTGGCGCCGTCACCTGCGCCGCCATCATGGGCGCGGTGTGGCTGGCCAACTCCTATCCGTGGCCGATCGGCATCGTGAACAGATACGCCGCCGCCAACAACATCACCGTGCCCGAGGGCGGCCTGTTCATCGCTCACGGCATCGCCATTCCGGTGCTGATGGCGGTTGCGGTCGGGCTGATCATGACCTTCATCACCAACCGCACCCGTTTCGGCCGCTATGTCTTTGCCATCGGCGGCAATCCGGAGGCCGCCAATCTCGCCGGCATCAACACGCGCTGGATCACCATGAAGGTGTTCATGATCATGGGCGTGCTGGCCACGATCGCCGCCGCGATTTCGTCGGCCCGGCAAAACTCGTCCACCAATGTGCTTGGAACATTGGACGAGCTGCTCGTCATCGCTGCGGCCGTCATCGGCGGCACGTCGCTTGCCGGCGGTTCGGGAACGATCATCGGCGCCATGCTCGGCGCGCTGCTGATGCAGTCGCTGCAATCCGGCATGGTGCTGCTCGGTGTCGACTCGCCGCTGCAGAGCATCGTCGTCGGCGCCGTGCTGGTCATCGCCGTCTGGCTCGACACCGTCTATCGCAAGCGGGTTTAGAGGATACGATCATGGCTGACAAAACCGTACCCGCCGGCCCGCCGCTGGTCGACATGCGCAACATCTCGATCGCCTTTGGCGGCATCCGGGCCGTCGACGACGCCTCGATCGATCTTTTCCCCGGCGAGGTCGTGGCGCTGCTCGGCCACAACGGCGCCGGCAAGTCGACGCTGATCAAGATTCTCTCCGGCGCCTACAAGCGCGACGCCGGGCAGATCTTCGTCAATGGCGAGGAAGCCACGATCACCAACCCGCGAGATGCCAAGAAATACGGCATCGAGACGATCTACCAGACGCTGGCGCTGGCCGACAATGTCGACTCCGCCGCCAATTTGTTTCTCGGCCGCGAGCTGATGACCGCCTGGGGCACGCTCGACGACGTTGCGATGGAGGCCGAGGCGCGCAAGGTGATGGGGCGCCTCAATCCCCGCTTCCAGCGCTTCAAGGAGCCGGTCATAAAGCTGTCAGGTGGGCAGCGGCAGTCGGTGGCGATCGCACGCGCGATCCTGTTCAACGCCCGCATCCTGATCATGGACGAGCCGACCGCGGCGCTTGGGCCCCAGGAAACGGCACAGGTCGGCGAACTGGTCAGGCAGCTCAAGTCCGATGGCATCGGCATCTTCCTGATCAGCCACGACATCCACGATGTGTTCGAACTGGCCGACCGGGTCTGCGTGATGAAGAACGGCCAGGTCGTCGGCACCGCGCGTACCACGGATGTAACCCAGGACGAGGTGCTCGGCATGATCATCCTGGGCAAATGTCCTCCTGGCGCCATTCCCGGACCGGGTGCGCTGAAGATCGCCGCCTGAGGCCTATCGGTCGCGCCCGGCATTGGCGGACCAGGCCCGCGTTGCCGCTCATGTGATATGCCAGTGATCGCGATGGCTTGGCCTGGCCATTGTGTTGGCCCGGCGACTTGCCCATAAAGGTCCGGTATTGCCCATGGACCGCATCATCCGTTGAAGAGACTTTTTCCAATCGTTGCGTTCATCGCCGTTGCGCTGATCAGCATGACCATGGCTGGGTTCGCCTATTTCGCGACGCAGGAAGCCGCCCGCATCAAGTTCGAAGCGGCGGCCGACGACGCACTCAACCGGATCGAGAGCCGGATCGACCTGCATCTGTCGCTGCTGCGGTCGACGCAGGCCCTGTTCGATGCCCGCAACGGCGACATCTCCCAGAACGAGTTCAAGGCGTTCTTCGACGCGCTGGATATCGACAACAATTTCGCTGGCCTGCGCGGCATCGGCTTCCTTCAGCTTGTCAAGACGGGCGGCGAAGCGGCGGTCGAACGCGATATCCTGCACGATTTTGGCGCTAGCCATCCGGTCTATCCGGCCTCGACGCAGCCCTGGCGCGCGCCCATCACGCTTTTCGAGCCGCTGGATCCCTCCAGCCAGTCCAGCATCGGCTACGATATGTTCAGCGAGCCGGTGCGGCGCGCGGCGATCGAGAAGGCAATGGCGGATGACCAGCAGCACGCGAGCGGGCTGGTGCAACTGGGCCAGGGCACGGGCGTGGCGCAGACCTTCACCGGCTTCCTGGTCTTCGTGCGGCTCAACGTCGAAACCGCACCGGAGGTCATCAACGCATCGCGATCCTCGACCGCGGGCTTTCTTTACGCCGCCTTCCGGGCCCGCGACCTGTTCCAGATCGCGCTCAGCCGCGCGCCGCTGCTGCCGGTCAACACCGAGATCTATGACGGCGCGGTGAACGGCGACAATCTGCTGTTCCGGTCGGAGACGCCACCGGTTTCGGCCCTTGGTGACCGGCTGCTGGTCACCCGAAAGATCACGGTGGCCGGCCGTCCGTGGACCGTGCTGTTCAGGCCGACCAGCGCCTTCTCACAACCGTCGTCGCGCGCCATCCCGATGATGCTGGGGCTGTTCGGCCTGCTGCTGGCGGGCGCCATCGCGCTGGTGGCCCGCTATCAGGAGCGGGCCTACGAGGCGGTATCGCGCCTGCACGAAACGACCGAAAAGAGCCTGCTCGAAAAGGACCTGATGCTGCAGGAGATGAAGCATCGCATCAAGAATTCGATCACCAGGGTGCTGGCGATCGCGCGGCAGACGGCTTCGCGGGCGACCGATGTCAACGAGTTTTCCGCATCCTTCTCGGCCAGGCTGCAGGCCATGGCCGCGTCGCAGGACATGCTGACGCGCTCGCGCTGGCAGAAGGCCGATCTCGCCGACCTCCTGCGCATCGAGCTCGGCCAGGTTTTCGGCAAGGAATTGCCCGACGAGCTCCTCTCAGGCCCGGAGGTGCTGCTCGACGAGACCACGACGCAGGCGCTTGGCCTGACCTTCCATGAGCTGGCGACCAACGCGCTCAAATACGGCGAAGCCGGCAATTCCGTTGGCGCGCTCAAGGTGGACTGGCTGCTGGAAGGGCGCGGGCGCGAGCGGACGCTGGCCCTCAACTGGCGGGAGGCCGGAAACAAGAAAGTCGAGGCGCCGGCCGAAACCGGATTCGGCACCAAGCTGATCGACCTCAATGTCACGCGCGAACTGCGCGGCACGATCAAACGCGATTTTCAGGCCGATGGTCTGAAGGTGGAAATCAGAATTCCGCTGGTCGGCTAAATCTGCCGTCACCAGGCCAAGCAACAGATCACCGGTCAAGAAAATCCGGAGGCACGATACCGGCCTCCGGATCTGGATTCCGTTGTCGCTGACTAGTTGCAGCGCGCAGTGTAGATGCGGCCGTGGCGATCACGGTATTGGCAGTAGCCATTGCGCAGGTTGCGCACCAAAAGGCCGGAACCGGCACCAACAGCCGCACCGACCAGTGCGCCCTTGCCGCCGCCGACCAGGCCGCCGATACCGGCGCCAATCAAGGTACCGCCAGCCACATCCTTTTCGGTACTGGTACAGCCGCTGACCGCGACCACCGCAACCATGGCAATAATCATTTTCCGCATAGAGTCACTCCTCACTTTGTGTCCTCACTTTAGTAAACTCCAACCGCCATTTAGCATGAAACAACGGTCTTTGCTGCTCGAATTTATTGTTGGCTAAGGTCGTCTTTTTCTGGGCGCGCCGCGTTAGATGCCATGACGGGGCTGGAAATCGCCAGCGAAGCGTCGAGGCTGCCATCAGGGCGCACATTCCAGACGATCTGGTCGTAGTCATCCTCGAGCGCGGGATCGACAGCCAGGCATTTGGCAACGATGTGCTGCGCCTGCCCCTGAACGTCGCCCATGGCGAAGGGACGCTCGGCGGTGCATTGGTCGGCGGTTGCGAAGACGCTGACCGGCACCTGCAGTTCACGGCACTCGGCCATCGAGTTGGTGCAACCGATGACCAGCAGCAACGCGGCGATGTGTTCCATGGAGAAATATCCTCTCGCCACAACAACGGACCGCATCGCCAGAAAGTTCCTTTTCTACCCAGGGATAGGCGAATAATGCCGGCCCGCCAGCAACAGATTTCCGCAATGGCCCCCGTCACCTGTTGGAACGGCGGCCAGACCATATCCGAGCCGGCCCCCAGCCAGGACGCCGATCGCGATCAGGTGAACTGGAACAGCACTGTCAGGAGGATTGCCGCGACCAGCGCCAATGCAACGATGTCCGGTAACCGGTTGCGGGCAGCGGGAAGCGATTGCGCGGATGTCTCAGGGTCCAGAAACTCGCCCATGGAAATTCGGGCGGCCTGTTCCAGCCTGTTCATGTCGGCAACCGTCAAGGGCATCCTCCCGTACCGAGCTGTAAATGCTCCTGCGGAAATGTCCAAAAAAGCCGCAGGTTCCGCTGGTACCTGAGAAAAACAGTATTCATTCTCATGGTGAATAGCCGGTTAAGAATCGCTGCTTGTCGTGGCCCGCTCATTGAGTATCGAAGTTGCTGTGCGGAACGGTAAGGCGGTATTCAAGATGGCCATCGGCGATGTCGAGGCTCGCGGTTCCACTCAGGGATGCCGGCACCACCCGTTCCAGCGCGACGCTGCCGAAACGCTTTTGCTTGCCTCGGCCGCCGTTGGTGCCAATGGTTTCGGCCCATATGAGTGACAGGGTAACTTCACCGGTGGCGGCAGTGTTGAGATCGGCGGTCACCTCGACGAAACCATCCGGCCGGGACAGGGCACCGTAGCTGACCGAATTGACCGCGAGTTCATGCATCGCCAGGCCGATATGCAGCGCGGCGTTTGGATTGAGGTAGGGATTGGCGCCTCGGAAGCGAAGGCTATGCGGTGTGTTCGTCTCGTAGCGGCCGACCTGGCTCGCCACCAACTCATGGAGCGCCGCGCCGCGCCAGTTGGAGGATGTCACCAGATCCTGGGAAGAAGCCAGCGACTGCAGCCGGCCGCGAAAACGCGTCAGGAAGTCGCTGATGCCATCGGAATAGCGACCGGTCTGGGTCGCGATGCTCTGGATGATCGCCAGGAGGTTCTTTGAGCGGTGGCTGACTTCGCGCAGAAGCGTTGTCAGCGTCTGTTCGCGCCGTTTCTGCTCGGTCGTCTCGACCATGGTGGTGACGACACCTTGCACGTCGCCGCCGTCGCCCCGGTCGGCATCAACCCAAACCTGGAACCAGCGCACGCCGTTCTCGACCGGCATACTGATCTCAAGGTGCTGAGGATTGCCAGTCACGACCACATCGCGCTTGGCGGCGCTGATGCGGTCGGTCTGCGCGAGCGGCAGGATGCCGTTGCTATCGGTATTGTCCGAAACCCAGGGCGCACGCATGTTGCGGGCCCAGACGGTCTTCATCTCGCGATCCTGATAAAGGACCGAGATTCCAGCATTGTAGAGGGCGTGGAGTAAAGCCCGGCCAAGCTGCATGCCGCTTTCTGCCGGATGCAGGGCAATGACCTCGTCGCTTCGTGCGCTTTCCGTTTTATCTGGAGTCCTGGAGCGCATCGGTCCATCTGTCCACCCACCTCAGGCTGAACGGCTCACCGTCAAATGGGTTCCCCATGAAATTTGTCGAAAGCCGGCCTCCAAAATCGGTCCGCCGGGCGGTGTCCCTTTGAAAGGATACCGCCCGGCGGTGGCTGGAAACCGTTTGAGGGGTGCGGCTTCCAGTGTTCGCCTGGATGGAGCGTTCACGCCCGCCTGAACAGGCCGGCAAGAAGCGAAATGACCAGGAAGGCGAGAAAGATGAAGAACAATATCTGCGCGATCCCAGCAGATGTACCGGCGATGCCGCCAAAACCAAGCGCGCCGGCGATGATTGCTACGACGAGAAATACGAGCGCCCAGTAAAGCATGGCTCTTCTCCTTCCGAATGATGCTGACAAAACGTGGGTGGCTGCGGATTGTTCCACCCTTTGCCGAAAAAGACGATGCGTGCAATGGTTCGGATCAATTCGCCGATAAGGACCGCAAAGGGCCGCCCGATGCATCACATCGGGCGGCCCTCGCAGTCATACTGTCCGATCAGATCCGCGAGGCCCTGATCCTACGCGGCGGCCTTAGCCTGACGGTCGAAGAACAGCGCCTGGCTGATCAGCGCCTTGACCATGTCGGGATTGAAAGGCTTGGTCACCAGGAAGGCCGGTTCGGGGCGCTCGCCGGTCAGGAGGCGCTCCGGAAAGGCGGTTATGAAGATAACCGGCACGGAGGTCGACGACAGGATTTCGTTGACCGCCTCGATGCCTGAACTGCCGTCGGCGAGCTGGATGTCGGCCAGCACCATCTTCGGCCGCGTCTTGCCGAACATCGTCACCGCTTCGGCGTGGGTGCGCGCCGTGCCGACGACACGATGGCCGAGGCTCTCGACCATCTCTTCTATGTCCATGGCGATCAGCGGCTCGTCCTCGATGATCAGCACGTCGGTTGCCACCTGGCGGGAAATCTCATCGCTTGCCTGGGCAAGCAATTCGGAGAACTCCTGTTCGCCGACGTCGAGTATCTCGGCGGCCTCGTCCTCGCTGAAGCCTTCCACCGCAACCAGCAGGAAAGCCTGGCGGGGAAGCGGCGCGATCGCATTGAGATTGGCGGCCGCGCGTTGCTCCCACGCCGATTGTGCCTGCTCCTGCGGCACGCGGATGGCGACCGAGGTGAAGAGCTTGGCGAAAACCTTGTACAAGGCGATGCGGTCGCTCGATGCCTCCGGGAAGATGTCGATATCGGCAATGATGGCCTCGAGCATGGCGGCGACCAGCGCGTCGCCGCTCTCTTGCGATCCCGAGACGGCACGCGAGAAGCGGCGCAGGAATGGCAGATGCGGAGCGATGGTAGCGGATAAGCTCATGATGGACGTCTCCCTCAGATGACGCGTTTGACTGAATCGCAGGTCAAGCTGCATGCAAGTCCCACGGGTACAACGCGGCCATTCCGAAAAAGTTCCGCGTGATATGGAACGAATGGGCGGCGACGGCGTTTGGGGACGGGATGGGCAACCACACGGGGGGCCGCTCGCCTTGTGTTGAGTTGAATAAGGGCGGCTTCGGTGCTGGGAATATAAGGGCAAAATGAAGAATATGACGAAAGATATTTTGGCTGGCGCCGCGGGCAGGCGCCGGAACGGGGTCGGCGATCCATTGGGGCCGAATTCCGAAATCGGGCGAAAACTCAAACAGTATTATGACGAGTTGGTGTCCGACGATGTGCCGGATCGCTTTGCCCGGTTGCTCAGCCAACTGGAGCAGACCGAACCCGCGCAGAAAAAGGACTGAGGGCATGGCAGCGGTCTCCCAAGGCTTCAAGACCGATCTGCTTGGGGCAATACCAAGCTTGCGGGCGTTTGCCGTGTCGCTGACGCAGAATGCCGACAAGGCCGACGACCTCGTTCAGGAAACGCTGGTCAAAGCCTGGGACAAGCATGAGAGCTTCCAGCCCGGCACCAATCTCAAAGCCTGGCTTTTTACGATCCTGCGCAATGAATTCTATTCGCAAATGCGCAAGCGCGGCCGCGAAGTGCAGGACAGCGACGGCATCATGACGGCCAGGCTCGCGGTGCATCCGGCCCAACACGGCCAACTCGACCTCAAGGATTTTCGGGGCGCTCTCGAGCAGCTTCCGGAGGACCAGCGTGAGGCCATCATCCTCATCGGTGCGTCGGGCTTCTCCTATGAAGAGGCCGCCGAAATCTGCGGCTGCGCGGTCGGAACGATCAAGAGCCGCGTCAGCAGAGCCCGCACACGGCTGCAGGAAATCCTGAAAATCTCCGGCGAAGACGAATATGGCCCCGATGCGATCTCAACTCAGGTCACCGGGACGGCTGCACATTGAAGCGCGATCCGGCCGCGGCCGCATCGGTCTCGACACCAGGGGAGCCACGTCCGTAAGCCAGTGCCACCGCTTCGACGAGATCTTGGCCTGAATAGGGTTTGGAGACCAGCCTCACTCCAGGAAAGGATACCTGGATCTCGTGCGCATCCGAATAGCCGGAGGCAAACACGAACGGGACGCCTGTTTCCCGCAAGCCGGCGGCGAATTCGAGCGTCGAGGCGCCACCCAGCATCAGATCGACGATGGCCACGTCGAATTGCAGTGCGATCTTTCGGCCATCGACCTCGGTCAGGTCGCGGGCAACCACCACTTCGTTGGCACCATGGTCGCGGCAAAGCTGCTCCACCTCCATGGCAATGAGGAATTCGTCCTCCAGGACAAGAATTCGCAATCCGTCAAGCAAGTGAGGCACAGGCAATCGCTCCATGAGACGTCGTGATTCATGATCGCAATTTGGCGCGTTGTCATTTAAAAAAGACATGCCGCCAGCGGCGGTATCCGACCCTGGCAAGCGATTGAAACCTGACCTGCCGGCTGGCAGGCTTTCGAAGAGGGGGTCGACAACGAAAGCGCTCAAGCAGCTCGCCGGCTGGGAAGGGCTGGGCGGGGCCGCCGCCCACTGATCTGATGCGGCTAATCCCTGGCAGATGGATGCGCGCCGGGAGGTTTTCGGCTAGTTTTCCCAACGTCGGAACCTTGAGACGCACGGCGCGTTTGAAATCGAGCAATCACAAGGAGTTAAGCAATGGCAACCGCCGCAGGGAAAACCGCCAACGAGGCGCGGGCGAATTCGGATCTCGAAGCCGACATCAGGCAGTTGAAGGCCGATATCAACAAGCTCACCAAGCAGTTGGCCAAGACCGGCGAAGATGGCTACGGCACAGCGCGCCGCGCGGCGGCGGAAGGCGTCGAGCAGTTGCGCGCTCAGGGTGAAGCGGCCTTCGACAGCCTGCGCGGCAACGCAAGGGACATCGAGGCCCAGATCGTTGCAAGCGTTCGGGAAAAGCCCGTGACGTCCCTGGCGATCGCCGCCGGCGTCGGCTTCCTCTTCGCGCTGCTCGCGCGCCGCTAGTTCCGCCGCAGATGGGACTGCTGACATCCCTGCTTTCGGGTTTCGCCTCCGGTGAAACCATGGCCGCCATACGCCGCGCGCGTACGGCGGCCATCATCTATGCGCTTGCCGCGCTGGCGGCGCTCTGCGGTCTCGGCTTTCTGGTCGGGGCAGCCTATATCTGGGTTGCCGCCCGCTATGGATCGCAGGTGGCGGCACTCGGTTTCGGCATCGGCTTCCTGGTGATCGCCGGGCTCGTGCTTCTGAGCCATCGCTTGATGGCCGGGGCCCGTGCCCGCCGCGAGGCAAGGCGGCGTAAAGCCGATATGAAGGCGATCGGCATCTCCGCCGCACTTGCGGTGCTGCCGGCATTGATTAAGGGAAAAGGCGGCCTCGGCGTCATTCTGGGTCCGGCCGCGGCACTTGTGGCCTATGCCATCTACCGCGAGAACGTGAAGCCCGACGATCCGGAGGCCAAGGGGCGGAAGTGACGCCGCCGCTTGGATCCGCGATTATGGTCAGTCAGTCACTTAGACAGATCTTCCAGCGGCATCGATATTGCGGCGAATACGCCTTCGGGCCGGAATTCATGGGTCACTTTGCTTGAAATGACCTTGGCCAGGCTGCGGCGGATGAGGATCGAACCAAAGCCGTGGCGCTCGGGCGGGGCAACCCGTGGGCCGCCGCTTTCGCGCCAGGTCAGCACCAGGCGCCGGGCGCCCTTCCTTCCCTGTGTCTTCCAGTCGAGATCGACCTTGCCGGATGCAACCGACAGAGATCCATATTGCAGCGCGTTGCTGGCCAATTCGTGCAGGATAAGGCCGAGGCCGACGGCCTGATCGGGCGACAGCAGCAGATCGGCGCCGGAGATGGTGATACGCGGCCGATCGGCCGTGTCGAACGGCCTGATCTCGATCTGGACGAGTTCGCGGATGCCGATACCGCGCCACTCGCGGTCGGACAAGAGATTGTGGGCGATGCCCAGGGCCTGAAGCCGGGCGCCGAAAGCCTCGAGGAATTCGCTCGGCTGACGGGCATGACGCACGGTCTGGGTCGCCAACGCCTGGACGGTCGCCAGCGTGTTCTTGACGCGGTGGTTGAGTTCGCGCAGCAAAAGCCTCTGCCGCTCCTCGCCGAGCTTGCGTTCGGAGATGTCGTAGTTGACGCCGAAGATCAGCGTGGGCTTGCCGTCGCCATCGCGCTCGATGACACGGCCGCGTGTCGCCACCCAGCGCGGCGGATGAAAACCTTTCACGCGATATTCGCCGAAATAGTCGTCGCTGCCGGTCAAGGCATCGCGAAAGCGGGTTTCGGTCTGGTAGACGTCGCGCGGGTCGATGGCGGCGAGGATGTCGCGTGCTCGTAGGCGGGTCGAGCGCGGCAGGTTGAACAGTTCCGACAGCCGGACATCGCATTCGATCATGTCGCTGCGGATATCCCATGCCCAGCTGGCGAGCGAGGCCGCGTCGAGCGCGATGGCGCGCCGTTTTTCCTCGCGCGCAAGCGCGGCCTCGGCGATAGCACCGCTACGGGTCGCATCCTTCAAGGTGAACAGGCTGCCGGCAAGGCCGGCGAGAGTCTTCAACTGGTCGAGCCTTGCCGGGGATGGATAGGCGTGCGGCTTGCGGTCGAACACGCATAGCGTGCCGATCCTGGCGCCCGCGACGATGATCGGAGCGCCGGCATAGAAGCGCACATGACGCTTGCCGGTGACCAGCGGGTTGGCTCTGAACCGTGGATCCGTCGTTGCGTCCGCCACCACCATGGGTTCGTCGCCAGCGGCGATGGTGTGGGCGCAAAAGGAGATATCAGTCGCGGTCCCGGTCTCGTCCAGGCCGAAGCGGGACTTGAACCATTGCCGTTCGAGATCGACGAGCGTGACCAGTGCGACCGGCACGTGCATCACGGCCGCGGCAAGGCTGGTGATGCGGTCGAAATCCGGATCGGCCGCGGTATCCAGCATCTCCAGCCCATGCAACACAGCCAGCCGGTCTTCGTCCCTCACCGCGCGCGCAACCTTGGCCGGCAGACCCGGCCCTGTTTCGCTCCTGCTATTCACCCAAATCCCCAATGTCCCGGCCTTCGCCGTCTTGCCCGCCAGGCCAGGCGTCTCCGGAACCATCCTAGCAAGGAACCGTTACCCGACCATGATTTGCCGGATGCACCCGGTAGTGCAAAACGAGACAAGGACCGACCATGACCAAGATCATTCCCGAAAACAAAGCGCGTCAGGGGCGATGGGGCTGGCACGGTTTGCGTATTCTGATCGCTGCGCTGCTTCTGGCCTTCGCGGCCTGGGGCATTGCCGAAATCTATGGCGAGGTGGCCAAGACCCCGGCGACAGAGCAAGGAAGTGCGCCAAGCGGCTAGATTTTCGGCCGCCGTCGTTTGAGATCGCATCAGGCGGCCTTTGCCTCGGCGATGCTGGCCGGCATCAGGACATTGAGCGCGCCAGGCTGGATTTCAATGATCGTCTCACGATCGAGCCTGACCAGTTCGCCATCCATGACGGCACGGAACTTCCTGCTGCCGGAATGAATTTTCAGAACCGTCCGATCGGATTGATGGATTTCGACATGCTCGTTGTCGCGCCATTTGCCGCGCGCCATGTTGAAGAGGAACTTGACGAGCTCGGCGCGTTGCTGCGCCACCGTGACATAGATGCCGAGCACGCCGCCCGCCGGATTGTCCGCATAAGGCAGGTGGCCTTCGCCGAACAGGTTGTTGGTGACGCCGATGCCTGATATGCGCGCCGTCATCTCGGCCTCGCCGATACTGAGCGTGACGTTCATGGCCGGCGGATTCTTGATCGTCGCCCAGGCCGCCTTGGCCGAAGCGCCGATCTTTCCGAGGCGCGAACCGAATTCCATCCTCTCGCGCAGCTGCACCATCCTTGCATGCATGCCTATGGAGAACTGATGGATGAAGGGCTGGCCGTTGGCCGTAGCCATGTCGACCGCGATGATTTCGCCGTCGGCGAAGGACTTCAGCGCCGCATCGAGCGACTGCGGAATGCCCAGGCCACGCGCGAACAGGTTCATGGTGCCGGCGGGCAATATGGCAAGCGCCTTTTTCTTGCCCATCAACCTGGCCGCCGCGGCTGAAATGGTTCCGTCACCGCCACCAGCCAGCACAACATCGACGGTGCGGCGCGAAACGGCATGGTCGAGAGTTTTCGCTACGTCCTTGCCGGCGACCACGTCTATGCTGAGAGTGTGGCCTGCCGTTTCCAGCGTCTGACGCATCGTGTCGGAAAAAGCGGCGAGGTCGGTGGTGCGCAAGGTGCCGCCGTCCTGGTTCAGCACCGCAGCAAATTTCATACCCCGCTCCGTAAGCTCAACCAAAAGCCGACCGGGACGCGCCCAGCCAAGGCAAAAACGCGGCGAAACGGGAAAAGTTCCGGCAGCGCCGGGGACCTACGGCTGCGTTTGGCGGCTGTCATCCATGAGCGTCGTGTTGGTAACGAATGCCAGGGCGTCTTTTGGAACAACAGCATGGTCACGACGTTGTGAACCCGTAGAAGACGCCGCGCCCGCGCCTTCCCTGTTCAACCGGACGCGGCGTGCACGAAATCACGAGGAGACCATCATGATCCGCACCCTTTTTGCCACCACCGCCCTCGCGACATTGATCGCCACCGGCGCTTTCGCGCAGAGCGCGACAACTCCCGCACCCGCCGCACCCGCCGCTGAGCAGCCGGCACCAGCAGCTCCGGTTCCGCGCGCCGAAGGCAGCATCGTCACCAACATCATTGGCGCATCCGTCTATAACGGCACTAGCGACAACGCCGAGAAGATCGGCAAGGTCAGCGATGTCGTCTTCGACAAGGATGGTATGGCGAAGTCCGTCGTCATCGGCGTCGGCGGCTTTCTGGGCGTCGGCACGAAGAATGTCGCCTTCGATTATGACAAGCTGCAGTGGGCCGAGAAGAACGGCGACCGCTGGCTGGTCGCACAGACAAGCAAGGACGAACTGAAGGCGCAGCCGGAGTTCGACAGCAAGGCCTATGCGCCGGCCCCTGCTTCGACGGGTGCGGCAGCGCCCGCGACAACCGCGCAAAATTCCGCCGACACGAATGCCGCGCCTGCCCAACCGGTGAAGCACGCCGAGGGCAACCTAGCGACCAATATCATCGACAAGGCCGTCTATAACGGCACCGGCGATGACGCGCAGAAAATCGGCAGCGTCAACGACATCGTGCTGTCCAAGGAAGGCAAGGCCCAATCCCTGGTCATCGCCGTAGGCGGGTTCCTTGGGCTCGGTGCAAAGAACGTAACCTATGATTTCAACAAGGCGCAGTGGGCGGAAAAGAACGGCGAGCGCTGGCTGGTGGCGCAGACCACCAAGGAAGAGCTGCAGGCACAGGCGGATTTCAACCGCAAGGCCTATGATCCGGCACCGGCGACGACCGCTTCCAACGCACCGGCGGCAACTGCGCCGGCTACCACCACGGCACCTGCCGCCGCTCCGGCGAACAAGACAGCCGAGGCTCAGCCAGCGCCCGACCAGACACAGACGGCCGCCATCGACAAATCGACGCTGACCGCGATGCCGGTCGGCGAGATCAGGGCCGACGACCTGAAAGGCACCACCGTCTACGGCGCCAACGACGCCAAGGTCGGAACAATCGGGGATGTCGTGCTCACACCCGACAAGAAGCCCGATGCGGTTATCGTCGACGTGGGCGGCTTCCTTGGCATCGGCGCGAAGGAAGTGGCGGTCGGCATGGACAATTTGAAATTCATGACCGACAAGAACGGCAAGAAATACCTCTATACCACTTTCACCAAGGAACAGCTTCAGGCGCAGGCTGCCTACGACAAAGGCAGCTATGCGCAGAACCGCGACCAGCAGCGGATGGTTGTGAAGTAAGGGAACAGGCAGTAGGCAGTAGGCAATAGGTGAAGACAAGCTGGTCAAGCACCGCCCATTTGGGATGTTCTACTGCCTACTGCCTACTGCCTACTGCCCACGCCCTTCCGAAATGCCCAGCAACGCCATTCTCCGTCAATTCCGCCAGCGCCAGAGACTGGTCGAGATGTTCAGCCCGCCAGGCAAGCAACCGTTCGGCGAACTCCAGGCGGGTGGACAGATGTGCAGGGCTCGTGGCGAGGTTGGTCAGTTCGCCAGGGTCCGCCTCCATGTTGAAAAGCAAGGGTGGCAAGCCGCCGCCAAAATGCACGTATTTGAATTTCTTGGTGCGGATGACGGCGAGGTTGCACTGACGCGAGGACACGCCGAAGTGTTGCTCGGCATCGCCGTCCGCGATCGAGCGGAAATCGAACTCCCAATGCGCGGCGTCGCGCCAAACCGCGGGGGTTCCACCGCTCAGGAATGGTTTCAGTGAGCACCCATCGAGATGCGGTTCGGGAGCCGCGCCAAGCAGATCCGCGAGCGTAGGCAATATATCCACCGCTTCGGTGAAGCGATCGACAGCGCTGCCGGCGGCCTTGCCGTGACGTGGGTCGCGGATGATCAGCGGTATGTGGTAGCCGCCGTCGAAATAGCCTCCCTTGCCCAGCATGAAATGATCACCCATCATCTCGGCGTGGTCGGAAGTGAGCACGATGATGGTATCGCCCCATGCGCCTGATGCCTTGACCGCTTGCCATACGCGGCCAAGCTGTGCGTCGACTTCCGAGATCATGCCGTAGTAAATCGCCCGGATGGTGCGGAAATCATCCTCGCTCCAGTCGTGCACTTTGCCTGTAGCACCGGGGCGGAACTTCGCCCGTCTCTGCCGGCCAAGATCATAGGCGAGATAGGGATGGCTCTGGGCTTCAGCCCGCCAACTTGCCGCGCGGTGAAAAGTGGGGCCGTCGGCCGGATCGTATAGCGTGTTGTAGGGCTCCGGTACGATGAAGGGTGGATGCGGGCTGATGAAGGAGAGATGCGCGAACCAGGGCGTGGCCTGCTCCTGCTCGCCGAGCCAGCGGATGAACTCACCGGCAAGGAAAGCCGTCGGCGTATGGTCTTTCGAATAGATTGGCGGCGCCTCAGTCACTGCGTCGGCGCCGTCTTCCTCGTCCAAAGGACGGTGGATGCCGGGAAATCCGGCGCTGGCATCGATGCCCTGCTGCGCCAGCCAGGACAGCCATTGCTTCTGATGTTCGGGCAGCTGCTGGCGCACCGTGAAACCCGGCAGCACGCCCTCGTAGCTTTTCAACCTTGGATCATCAGGCGCCAGCAGGCGGGGATCGAGCGCGACGTCGGTATAACCGAACAGCGTCGGATCATAGCCGAGGGCTCGGGCGTGCAGCGCGATGTTGCCATGACGGGCATCAAGCGGCGAGCCGTTGCGGCAGACGCGGTTGTTCATCTGATAGAGGCCGGTATAGAGGCAGGCGCGCGCCGGCGAGCAGGGCGCCGCGCCGCCATAGTGCCGCTTGAACAGCACGCCCTCGGCGGCCAGCGCGTCGGCGTTCGGCGTCTTCACCACGGGGTGGCCGGCGGCCGACAGGCAATCCCCCCGCCACTGGTCGCAGGTGATCAGGAGAACGTTCGGGCGCCTGGCTTTTCCTGTCATTCGCGATACCCTTGTCCCGACATGGCCGAGTACCATTCATGGACCCGATTTCCGGCACCAACGCAAGACCACCGGCTCTAGTTGATTGGTGAACAAAGCTCTTTCGGCTGTTCACTTTTAAAGCACAGTCCATGCTGTGTTTGCAGCCTTGGACGCAAGCAGGCCTGCCCTCATATTGGCATGGACAGCGGCCAGGGCCGCACGAACACAAGGGAAGGAGCCAAGACAATGCTCGACCAGATCAAGGGTCTGCATCACGTCACCTCGATGGCTGGGGATGCCCGACAGAACAATGATTTCTTCACCCACAAGCTCGGCCTGCGCCGGGTCAAGAAGACCGTCAATTTCGACGCACCAGACGTCTATCATCTCTATTATGGCGACGAGGTCGGCACGCCCGGCTCGGTGATGACCTATTTTCCGTTTCCCAACATCGGCAAGGGCCGTCATGGCGTCGGCGAAGTCGGCACCACCGTTTACTCCGTGCCGGAGGGCACGCTCGACTATTGGGAAAAGCGGTTCATCGACGAAGGCGTGACCGGTGTTTCCCATGAGGAGAGCTTTGGCGAGAAGCGGCTCAAATTTACCGGTCCCGATGGCGATGGTTTCGCGCTCGTCGAGGATAAGGCCGACGGCCGCGCGCCCTGGGTGAAGGGCGGTGTTCCCGCTGACGAAGCGATCCGTGGCTTTCACTCGGTTTCGCTCAGGCTGAAGGATGGCGGCGCCACCGAGGAGCTCCTGAAATTCATGGGCTACGAAGAGATCGAGACATCAGGCAATGTCAGTCGGCTCGCCGTGAGGAACGGCAACGGCGCCGATGTCGTCGATATCGAATCGCTGCCGACCGCGGCCTTCGCCGATCTCGGCGCCGGCTCCGTCCACCATGTCGCTTTCGCGGTCGAGAACCGCGCCAAGCAGCTCGAAGTGCGCAAGGCGTTGACGGACACAGGCTATGGGGTCACGCCGGTGATCGACCGCGATTACTTCTGGGCGATCTATTTCCGCACGCCGGGTGGCGTGCTGTTCGAGGTCGCCACCAACGAGCCGGGTTTCGACCGCGACGAGGACACCGCGCATCTGGGCGAAGCGCTGAAACTGCCGACGCAGCATCAGCATCTGCGGCCCTATCTCGAACAGCATTTGCAGAAGCTGGAAGGCTGAAGCAATGAGCAAGGACGCTTACACCTATAAGAGCCTGCCCGGTTCGCCGGGCGGTCCCTTGCTGTTCGTCTTCCACGGCACGGGCGGTGACGAGAATCAGCTCGTCTCGCTGGGGCACGATCTCGCGCCCCAGGCTACCATCGTCTCGCCCCGCGGCGATGTGTCGGAGTATGGCGCGGCGCGCTTTTTCCGCCGCACCAGCGAGGGTGTCTACGACATGGACGATCTTGCTCGAGCGACCGGGAAGATGGCCGATTTCGTCAAAGCGCATGTCGAGGCGGCGAAGCCCTCGGCGGTCTACGGCCTTGGCTATTCCAATGGCGCCAATATCCTGGCGGCTCTGGTGTTCGAAGCCCCTGAGCTGTTCGACGCTTCGGTGCTGATGCATCCGCTGATCCCGTTCGAGCCGGAGGTCAAAGGCAGCCTTGCCGGCCGCCACATCCTGCTGACCACTGGCAAGCGCGATCCGATCTGCCCGCCGAACTTGACGGCGCGGCTCGAAGCCTATTTGCGTGCCGACGGTGCCGATGTCACAGTGGAGTGGCACGAAGGCGGGCACGAGGTGCGGCCAAATGAAGTCGAGGCGGCGCGGCGGCTTTTTGCCGGTGTCGCCCAAGGAGTGTAGAGATGCCCGACCAACTGCCCGAGATCGAGCTGGAAGATCGCGGCTCCAAAGGCCGCTATTTCCTGCGCGGGCCCGACGGCGCCGAGGCGGAGATGACCTTCACCAAGATCGGCGAGCATCAGCTCATCATCGATCACACTGAAGTGCCGGACGCATTTCGTGGCCAGGGTGCCGGGCTTCGGCTCGTCACCCGAGCGGTCGAGGACGCGCGTGCGGCAGGCAAGAAGATCATCCCGCTTTGCCCGTTCGCCAATGCCCAGTTCCGGCGACACCCGGAATGGGCCGATGTGTTGAAGCAGTAGGCGCGCAGGCACTTTTTGGTAGGCAGCAGCGGGGGACAAAAGGGGCAGTCCCCGCTGCCGGCCGGCATTGTAATTTGCGCCGACCGTGCATCTTGCCTAGATAGGATACATCGCCGCGCCGACAAACGAATTGAATGATCCCCCGATGACCGAAACAGATCTCGTCCCCGTCTTCGACGGCCACAACGACACGCTGCTCAGACTCTATCAGTCGAAGGACACGGACGTCGAAAAGCTGTTCATCGAAGGGAAATCGGGCGGGCATATCGACCTGCCGCGCGCCAAGGCCGGTGGCTTCGCCGGCGGCATGTTCGCCATCTTCCCGCCGCCGGTCGAAAAGGCCAGGCGCAGCGCCGTGCCCTCGGCGCCGAGCGCCAGCGAGCCGCTGCCGCCAGAGGTGCCGCGCGCCGATGCGCTCAATTCGACGATCGCGATGGCGTCGATCCTGTTCCGGCTGGAGCGGGCGGGAGCGCTTGCCGTCTGCCGCAGTGCCGGCGATATCCGCAACGCCATGGCCAAAGGCACGATTGCCGCCGTGTTCCACATCGAGGGCGTCGAGGCAATCGATCCTGAACTCACCATGCTCGACGTGCTGCATGCGGCCGGCTTGCGTTCGCTCGGCATCGTCTGGAGCCGGCCGAACGCCTTCGGCCACGGCGTGCCGTTCCGCTTTCCGTCCTCGCCCGACACCGGCCCGGGCCTGACCGATGCCGGCAAGGCGCTGGTCAAGGCCTGCAACGAACTCAAAATCATGATCGACCTCTCGCATCTCAACGAGAAGGGCTTTCGCGATGTCGTGGGCCTCAGCGACGCGCCCCTGGTCGCCACCCACTCCAACGTGCATGCGATCTGCGGCCATTCGCGCAACCTCACCGACTGGCAGCTCGGCGCGATCCGCGAATCCGGCGGCATGGTCGGGCTGAATTTCGCCACCGGGTTTTTGCGCGAGGACGGCCGCATGAATGCCGATACCAGCCTCGATCTCATGGTGCGCCACATCGATTCCCTTTTGCAGGCCCTGGGCGAGGACGGTGTTGGTCTGGGTTCTGATTTCGACGGCGCCATGATCCCGGCCGTGATCGGTGACGTCGCCGGCTTGCCGAAGCTGATCGATGCACTGGCGGCACGCGGTTTCGGCCACGCGCTGATTGAGAAGATCGCCTATCGCAACTGGCTGGCAATGCTGGAAAGAACGATAGGATAGAGCATCCTATTCGAAGCCCATGCGCTTCAGCCAATCCCTGCCGACACCGCGATCCCTGATGATCGGCAGCGGGTTCGCCGAATCCAGTCTTGCGCAGATGCGGTAGACTTCGAGCGTCTCGGCGCTCATCTCATCACGCTTGTAGAAGAACATGGCGGCGGCGTAGCGCGTGCGTCCGGACCATTTCTCGCCGAGTGGCGTGTTGACCAGTTGCCACTGTTCGGCGGCTTCCGCACCATCGTCCAGCTTGTCGGCTTCGTCCATGGTCAGAAATCCGCCGGGGGATTGGCGGTGCGGCGGTCGAGCTTGATGAAGGGCCGCGCCACCACTTTGGCCCGCTTCATCAGCTTCTGATACTGCAGCTCGCGCATGGCGTAGATCTCGACCCAGAGGTCTTCCACGACGGTATCACCGTATGGCCGCGCCAGCGAGGCGATGGCGATGTTTCGCTTGGCCATTGGCGACCACATGGCGGCGCTGACGAGGCCAACTTCCTGGCTTTTCTTGTGGTAGACGATAGCGTGTTCGGCTGGGATGTTGCCTTCGATCTCCAGTCCGACCAGCACATGGCGGAACTTCCGTTTGGCGCGCGCTTCGAGGATGGCGCGGCAGCCGTTGAAGTGGCCTTTTTCCGGATCGATCATGAAGCCGAGCCCGATCTCGTCGGGCATGCGCGGACGGTCAGCGCGGATGGCATGCTCGGCGGTGGTGAAGTCGGCATTGGCAACGATCAGCCCGGCCTCGAGCCGCGCGCGGTTGAGCGCGGTGTAGCCGATCGCACGGATACCGCGCAGTTCGCCAGTGGCCATCAACCGGTCCCAGAGGCTCAACGCCTTTTCGGCTGGGACGAAGAGTTCGTAGCCGAGATCGCCGGTGAAGCCGGTGCGCGATATGGTGACGGTGCCGCCATCATGAGCAAACTCGGCGAGGTCGAAGATCTTCAATCCCTCGACACCTGCAAAGCCGGCGTGGCGCAATACGGCGAAGGAGGTCGGCCCTTGCAGCGCGAGCCCGGCGACGGCCTCGGTTTCTTCCTCAACGACGACGTCGAAACCAGTGGCGCTATCCAGCAGCCACGGCAGATGCCGCTCCTGCGAGCACAGGCGAAAGCGTGTCGGCGACAGACGGAACAGGGTGCCGTCGTCCAGCACAAACCCTTCATCGTCGCACCAGGCGGTGTAGTGGACGCGTCCCGGCCTGAGCTTGCTGACATCGCGCAGCGTGACGCGATCGAGGAAGGCTTCGGCCTCCGGTCCCTCGATCCGGTATTTGGTCATCGGCGAAATGTCGAACAGGGCCGCTTGGCTGCGGATAGCGAAGTATTCTAGTTCCTCGTCCCACAGCGAATGCGGCGCGCGGTAGCCGGCCCAATTGTACCAATCCTGGGTTTTGGCCAACGCGTCGAGGCGCGGCTGGAATGGTGTGCCGAGGCGCAACGTGCGGAAATGCCCCTGGGCGGCGATGCGGGTGGAAACAGCCGCATCGGCTGGCCTTGCAACGGGCTTCTTCCTGGTTGCCTGGGCCATGGCCTACCCTTTCATCGCAATGATACGCCGTGCGGCATTCAAGCCCGGTGCACCCGAGACGCCGCCGCCGGGATGTGAGCCGGCGCCGGCCAGGAACAGCCCGTCGAGCGGCGTGTCGTAGCCGGACCAGCCGGAGACGGGGCGCGAGACCAGCATCTGGTCGGCCTGCAACTCGCCATGGTGCCAATGTCCGCCTGGTATGCGGTAGCGTGTCTCGATATCGGCCGGCGTCAGAAGCTCGGCATGGACAACGCTCTTGCCGATGCCAGGCGCGTAGGCTTCGAGCTGCGCCATGATCGCCTCGAGGAATTTCGGTTTGCCGGCATCCCAGCCTTCCTTCAGCGCATAAGGTGCGTATTGCACCACGGCCGAGAGCACGCAGGCGCCGCTGGGCGCCAGCAACGGATCGGCAAGGCTGGGCAGCGTGATCTCCATCACCGGCTCGGGGGAGAACTCGCCATACTTGGAAGGGTTGAAGGCGCGCTCGACATGATCTGGCGAGTGCGCGATGATAAGTCTGCCCTTGTGAGCGGCGGCATCGGCACCAGTGAATTGCGGCGGCCGGTCAAGTGCCAGATGAAGCTTGGCGGCATCGCCCTTCATGCGGATATTTTTCACCTTGCGGACAAAGCCGGTGTCGATCTCGCGCGGCCCGACGAGCTCGAGGAAGGTGGTCGCCGGATTGATGGCCGAGACCACCGTCCTGGCGCGCAGTTCCTCGCCAGTGTCGAGCGCGACGCCGATTGCGCGGCCTTTCTCGATGACGATCCTCGCCACCGGCGACGATGTACGGATCGCGACACCAGCTTTTTCCGCCGCGATGCGGATGGCGGCAACCACCGCGCCCATGCCGCCCTCCGGCAGCAATTGCGCACCGGCAGCACCGCCGACTTCTCCAGCCAGGCGATAGTAGAGGCCGAGCAGCGAGGTCGGCGAGCGCGGGCCGAGGTGGCTGCCGAGCGTGGCGTCGAAGGCAAGCAGCCCCTTCAGCCTGATGTCGGCAAGCTGCTCGTCAAGCAGGTCGGCGACGTTCATCAGCAGGACGCGCAGAAAGTCGCGCATGTCTTCCTTGCCGAGCTTTTTCAAGGCCAGTGCGGTCTGACCGAGAGAAGCCGTCTCCAGCAGCGACATGCCGGCAAGGTCGGGCGCGCGTCGGGAGAGGAATGGCTTCAGGATGCCGGCATAGCGCAGCAGTTGTGCGCGCAGTTCCTTCCAGGCGGACTGTTCCGTCGAGCTGGCGCCGGCCAGCACTTCCCCATAGGCACCATGCAGGACAAGTGGCGGGCCGTCCTTCGACAGGGCAACCGAGGGCAGGAAGTCAGCGCGGGCGAATTGCAGCCCATGCTTCTCCAGTTCCAGCGTCTTCACCACATCGGGATGCAGACGGTTCAGCAGATGGGCGATCGAGGAGGCGCGGAAGCCCGGGGCGAATTCCTCGGTGCGCGCGGCGCCGCCGGCTTCGCCCGCGGCCTCCAGCACCAGCACCTTGCGGCCGGCTTTGGCCAGCGTGGCCGCGGCGACGAGGCCGTTATGGCCGCCGCCAATGACGATTGCATCAGATGACGTCATGGGCCGGGCTCATATGTGAGGTGGATTTGGCGAGATCGCGCAGGATTTCAGCCGCGGCATTGCGGCCGGGCGCGCCCATCACGCCGCCGCCCGGATGGCTCGAGGAGCCGCACATGTAGAGCCCACCCACCGGCGAGCGATATTGCGCGTAGCCCGGCACCGGGCGGTTGAACAGCAGCTGGTCGAAGGTCAGTTCGCCCTGGAAGATGTTGCCTTCGGTGAGGCCGACCTCGGCCTCGATCTCGCGTGGCGTGCGTACCTCCATGTGGACAATGCGGTCGCGGAAGCCGGGGGAATAGTCTGCTATCTGCGCGATCACGCTTTCGGCGAAGCCGTCGCGGTCGGCATCGGTCCATTCGCTACCCGCGATCTTCGGCGGTGCGTATTGCACGAAGCAGCTCATGAAATGTTTTCCCGGCGGCGCCATGGTCGGGTCGAGCGTCGTCGGGATGACCATGTCGAGGAACGGGTCGGCCGACCAGCGCCCGCCCTTCCAGTCGTCATAGGCGCGCTCCATGCGCTCCATCGAATCGGTGAAATGCATGTCGCCGCGATAAACCGGCGAATCCTTCGGCAGCGCCGGGAATTCCGGCAGCGAATCGAGCGCGATGTTGACCTTGCCGGAGGAGCCTCGAATCTTGAAGTTCTTCACCCGGCGCAGGAAGATGTCGGGCAGTTCCTTCTCCTCGACCAACTTCAGGAAGGTGCGCTTCACGTCGGCGTTGGAGACAACCAGCTTGCCGTAGATCTCCTCGCCGCCGGCCAGCACCACGCCCTTGGCCTTGCCCCGGTTCACCAGCACATGGTCGACCTCGGCGCCCGTGCGGATGGTTCCGCCCGAAGCCTTGAACGACGCGGCCAGCGCCCTGGTCACCGCACCCATGCCGCCGCGCGCATAGCCCCAGGCGCCGACCGACCCGTCGACCTCGCCCATATAGTGGTGCAAAAGGACGTAAGCCGTGCCCGGCGACATCGGTCCGAGCGCGGTGCCGATGATACCGGACAGCGCGAAGTTCGCCTTGATGACATCGGTCTCGAAATACTCGTCGAGGAATTCAGAGATCGACATCGTCCAGAAGCGCAAGGTCAGCGCCATCTCCTCGGCGGACAGGCCGGCGAATTTCTTGCCGAGATAGAGCAGTTCGCCAAGGTCGCGCGGCTTGAGGCTGGTCGGGTCTGGCGCGGTGCGCATCAACAGCGGCTGGACGAAACGGCACTGCCGCGTCACGTCGCGAGCGTAGCGGTCATAGGCCTCGGCATCGCGCCTGGAGAAGCGGGCGAATTCGCGCCGGTGTGCGTCGTGGTCGCGGTAATTGGCAAGGTAGTCGCCGTCGCGGGTGAACACCGCGCCACCCTCATAGGCGATGACCTGCAGGCCGAAGCGAGGCAGTTCGAGGTCGCGCATGATCTCGGGCCGAAACAGGGAACAGACATAGGAGCAGTTGGAGTAGAGGAAGCCCGGCGTCAGCTCGCGGCTGGTGGCCGCACCGCCGACCCAGTCATTCTTCTCGACCACCAGTACGTCGAACCCGGCCCGCTGCAGATAGCAGGCATTGACCAGGCCGTTATGTCCGCCGCCGATGACGATCGCATCCCAAGCTTTCATTGTGGCCCAATTTTCGTATGCGACCCGCTCTTCATTTTGCGTGATCTGTTCCCGAATGCGCTGAATTTG
Organism: Mesorhizobium sp. B2-4-14; assembly: GCF_006442155.1. Taxonomy (NCBI): domain Bacteria; kingdom Pseudomonadati; phylum Pseudomonadota; class Alphaproteobacteria; order Hyphomicrobiales; family Phyllobacteriaceae; genus Mesorhizobium; species Mesorhizobium sp. B2-4-14. The sequence goes on from NZ_VFVA01000039.1 coordinate 36,933, forward strand.
GCATGGCATCAGGCAATTTGTCCAGCCATTTTGAATGAATGTTCAACAAATGATGTTGTGTTTTCGCCCGTATGCGCTACGCTTTGCCGGCATTCGAAATGAGCATTCATCGATTGGATCGAGGGCTGATGATCGAAACGGCTGATGCCGAACCGGAGTATGATGACACCGCCATCCGCTTTCTCGAGGCGCTATGGGGCAATGGCTACCTGTCGCAGGGCGGCCCGGACGAGGTCGACCGCGTGGTCGACGGGATATTGTCTTTCGCCATGGCGTCGCCGGCGCGCTATGCGCAGGCAATGCGCCAAGCGGGTTTTGCCGATGGCATCGTCAGGGACCGCAACCCGTGGTATCGCGAGGTCGCGCGCGGCGAGTTGCAAAGGCTGAAAGGGCCGCTCTATGCGCCGGTCGCCGCCGTGGTCGGCGCCGCCTATGTCGACAAGAACATCCGAACCTGGGAGGCCATGCAGAAGGTGCTTGACAGTGGCGAGCACCGTCCCACTCATCTTCGCGGGTGGAAGCCGGATGCGATTGGATAGCCGGCGATGCTGGAGACCATCACACGCATGAAGACGGCAGACGCCAGGGACGCCCTCCTTGAACCGGCACAAAAGGCTGAATCCGAGAAGCGCGGACGCAAGGCCTCGAAGGAGGTCAGGCAACTTCAGCTCATCGAGGCGACGATCGATTCACTCGCCAAGCGCGGCTATTCGGAGACGACGATGGCCGATGTCGCCGACGGCGCCGGCCTGTCGCGCGGCATCGTCAACTTCCACTTCGAGAGCAAGGAAAAGCTGCTCGTAGCGACGCTGCAGCACATGTATGACGAATATTCGGCCCATTGGCGCAACGCGCTGCAGAAGGCGGGGGATGACCCGGCCCGCCAGCTTCAGGCCCTGGTCGCCGCCGATTTCGACCGCTCGATCTGCAACAAGCGCAAGCTTGCCGCCTGGTGCGCTTTCTGGGGCGAGGCCAAGTCACGGCCGACCTACCAGGCGTTGAGCAGCGCCCGGGACGCCGTCTACCAGAACATCTTCATCGAGCTTTGCGCGGCGCTGAAGGAAAGCGGCGGCTATGCCTATGAGCCGCAGGTCATGGCGCTGGCGCTCAGTGCCATGACGGAGGGGTTGTGGCTACGCTTGATGATGGGCACCGAGGACACCACCCGCGAGACCGCCTTGCAGGCGGCGAACGAATTCCTGTCGGCGGCTTTCCCGAGACACTACGCGCCGAAGGCCGCCGGGGCGACGAAACCATAAGAAAACCACAGAGGATGGAACAGCAATGAAGCAATTCACTCGACGCCTGACGCTGACATTGGCGCTTGCCGGGACACTGGCGGCTTCAGCCGCGGCCCTGGCGCTCGCCGCCGACAAGGACCTGATCGTGTTCGACTGGTCCGGATACGAAGCCCCCAACTTCCATCCGAAATATGTCGAGAAGAACGGCGATTCGCCGACCTTCGCCTTCTTCGGCGATGAGGACGAGGCGTTCGAGAAGGTCCGTTCCGGCTTCAAGGCCGATATCGGCCATCCCTGCTCGCAGAGCGTGGTGAAATGGCGCGAGGCCGGCCTGCTGCAGCCGCTCGACACGTCAAGGATCGCGGGCTGGAAAGACCTCAGTCCCGGCATCATGGCGATGAAGAATCTCGCCATGACCGACGACGGCAAGGCGTGGTTCATGCCGTGGGACTGGGGCAATACGCAGCTCACCTACAACTCCTCCAAGATCGACGAGAAGGACATCCAGTCGCTGAAGGCGTTCGCCGATCCGAAGTACAAGGGCCGGGTGTCGATCGGCGACAATGTCGACGACGCCTATGCACTTGCAGCCCTCGCCATCGGGCTGAAGGACTGGACCAAGATGACGGACGACCAGTTCAAGCAGGCGTCCGATTTCCTGCGCCAGGTGCACAAGAACGTCCGCTCCTACTGGACCGACACGACAGATATCGTGCAGTTGCTCTCCGGCGGAGAGGTCGACCTCGCCTGGGCCTGGAACGACGCGACCGTGCAGTCGGTCGCCGCCGGCGTGCCGATCAAATCGAAGAAGGACACGGCGGAGGGCATATCGACCTGGGTTTGCGGCTATGTGCTGTTCAAGGACGCGCCGGGCAATACCGACAAGGCCTATGACTACCTGAACGCGGTCAATGATCCGGAGATCGCCAAGGTGCTGGTCAAGGACTGGGGCTACGGACAGGCCAACGCCAAGGGCATGACTGGCGTCGACCAGGCCATCCTGAAGGAGAAAGGCTATGACGAGGTACAGAAATTCGTCGACAAGACGCTGTTCCAGTCGCCGTTGCCGTCAGATCTCAAGCTGAAGATGATCGCCGAATTCGAGAAGATCAAAGCCGGCTATTGAGTGCTGCGGAAACGACCGGTCGCTCCTGAACTGAAACGGCGTGGCGCAATGGCTTCAATGGCGGTTTGTGGTTGTTTGGCAGGTGCAGATCGCCGATACCGTTGATTTCGGCAATTGATGGTTGGAGACAAGTCAGAAAAGTCCATTGTCTGGAGCCGAACCGGTCGGGCTCGCCAAAGCCTTTGAATTCTCCTAACCTCCCCTCAATTCGGGATGGGCGGAGTACTCGGCCATGACATCCATGCTACACCGCTTTGCGCTCGCCGCTGTCGTCACCGCCGGCGCGGGCACCGCCTATGCGCTTGCCGAAGGCGGTGGCGGCCAGATCAAGGCCGGCTGTTGACGCACGAACCGGAAAGAACCGACGTCGTTATCGTCGGCGCCGGCTTCACCGGCCTGTCGGCGGCACTTGAGTTGAAGGCAGCCGGCATCGGTTTCCTGCTGCTCGAAGCGCGCGACCGCGTCGGCGGGCGGGTCGAAGCCCGGCAGAACGGGCTCGGCGAACGGATCGACAGCGGCGGCCAGTTCCTCTGCGAGGACATGCCGGAAGTGATGGCGCTGGCCAGGGCGCGTGGCAAGACATTCGTCGAGACCTATGTCGAAGGCGGGTTCATCACTCATCCGTCGATGTCGGCAAGGGACGCCAAGCGGACCTATCACGGCGCAATGGCGATCCGGGATCGCATGAACGGGATCGAGCCGGACGACCCCTCAATAGCCGGCATGAGCGTCGCCACCTGGCTGGAGCATCAGCACGATCACACCGATGCCAAGGCGGCCTTCCGTTCGATGATCGAGGGCCTGTGGTGCCTGGCGGCGGACAAGGTGCCGCTCTGGTACCTGATCGACAATGACCGGCGCATCACCAATGAGGTGCCTGAGCTGCAGTATTTCCTGCGCGAGACCATGCAATCACTGGCCGAGGATCTGGCTGGCGACCTCGGGGGCCGAGTGCGTCTCGGCCAACCGGTCACGCGTGTCGAGCACGGACCGCAAGGAGTTCGCATTGTCTCAGGCAATGGCGTAATCGAGGCGCGCGAAGTGCTGGTCGCGCTGCCCCCGGCGACGGCCGCGAAGCTCGACTTCGCGCCCGCTTTGCCAACGGCTCTCCAGAGAGCGCTTGGCGCCTGGGAGAGCGGCGCGGTGATCAAGATCCTGGTGCGCTATGCCAGGCCGTTCTGGCGGCAGCGGGGTCTGAGCGGCATGGTGATGTGGCGCGATCTGCCGGGGCTGTTTGCCTGCGATGTCAGCAAGGACGCGGAGCATGCAGCGCTCGTCGTTTTCGTCGGTGGACCGCTGGCGCTGCGCTGGCGAGCGCTGGGCGAGGCGGAGCTGCGTGCGGAAGTGGCGGCCAGGCTCGCAGCTGCGCTCGGCCCCGACGCGGCGGCCATTGCCGACTTCAGCTGGCGTGACTGGATAGAGGACCGTTGGAGCGGCGGCGCCTACAGCGACCTCATTGTCGACGTAACGGCGCGGAATGCCGAGCGCACAATTCTTGGCGGCGCGCCACGAGTTCATTTCGCCGCTTCGGAGCTGTCGCCGTCATTCCCGGGTTATGTCGAGGGCGCCATCATTGCGGGGCGCATCGCAGCGCGCAAGATCATCTCCGAACTTCAGTCCGCCATCGCCACCAGGGCCTCGGGATCGTAGGCGAGGCGGATCGAGGTGCCGACCGGGATGTCGTCGGCGCCGAAATCGTTGGTCTCGGTCACCGACAGCGGCTTTTCCAGGCCTGGTACCTCGACGATGAGATGGGTGATCTCGCCGAAATAATGGCGCTCGACCACCTTGCCGGCGACTTCGAACTTTGCCGTCGCATTGTCCCACAGCACGCGCAGCCGCTCCGGCCGGATGCCGAGCGTGGCGCCGCCGCCATTGCGCACGAAGGCCTTCGGCTTGTCGGTCTTGACGCGGCCGAAGCCGAGCGTGTCGACAACCAGCGAGGCACTGTTCTCCTCGACGATCTCGGCCTTGACGAAATTCATGCCGCCGAGGAAGTCGGCGACCTGGCGGTTGACCGGGCGCTGGTAGATCTCCTTGGGCGAGGCGACCTGCGCGATCCTGCCGCCGAACATCACCGCGATGCGATCCGACATGGCGAGCGCCTCATACTGGTCGTGGGTGACCAGCACGAAGGTGATGCCGACCGCCTGCTGCAGGCGGCGCAGTTCGACCTGCATCTGCTCGCGCAGCTTCTTGTCGAGTGCCGAGAGCGGTTCATCGAGCAGCAGCACCTTGGGCCGCATCACCAGCGCGCGGGCCAGCGCCACGCGTTGCCGCTGGCCGCCGGAAAGCTCGGTCGCGCGCCGCTTGCCGAGGCCCGTCAGCGATACCTGCGCCAGCGCCTCCTCGACGCGGCGTTTCTCCTCACCGCCCTGCAGCTTCAGCCGCTTCAGCCCATAGGCGACGTTCTGCTCGACATCGAGATGCGGAAAGATCGCATAGCTCTGGAAGACCATGTTGGTCGGCCGGCGATTGGCCGGGATGCCTTCCATCGGCTGGCCGCCGACCACGATCGAACCGCTGGTCGGATTGTCGAAGCCGGCGATCATGCGCAGCAGCGTGGTCTTGCCGCAGCCGGACGGGCCGAGCAGCGAGAAGAATTCGCCTTCCCGGATGGTCAGGGAGGCGTCGTCCAGCGCCTTGAACGCGCCATAGCTGCGGGTGACGTTGCGGATATCGATCATCGGCCGGTCGGATTGCGGCCGGCCCGGTGGGGAGCGCTCGATCTTTGGCTGATCAGGCATAGAGGCCTCCCTCATTCTGGGTGCGTCTGGCCGCACGGCGGCGCAGGATTTCGGCGACGGTCATCAAAAGGAAAGAGGCGACCAGAAGCAGCGTGCCCAGCGCCAGCACGCCGGGCAGTTTCGATGCGAAACGCAACTGGCCCCAGATATAGATCGGCAGCGTCGCTTCGGTGCCGGTCAGGAAGAAAGCGATGATGAACTCGTCCAGCGAGATGGTGAAGCAGACCAGCAGGCTGGAGATGATCGCCGGCGCCACCATCGGCAACGTCACCCGCCGGAAGGTGCCGAAGGCGCTTTCACCGAGATCGGCGGATGCTTCCTCGAGACTGCGGTCGAAGCCCTCGAAGCCGGAGGTCAGCACAGTCATCGAATAGGGAATACAGATCAGCACGTGGCCGAGCACGACGGTGAACAGCGACAGGCTGAGGCCCAGTTGCAGCATCACCAGCAGCATGGAGATGGCGACGATCACCTCGGGCAGCACCAGCGGCGCCATGATCAGGCCGTTGATGGTGCGACGGCCGGGGTAGCGGTAGCGAGTGATCGACCGGGCGGCGAGAATGCCGAGCACGGTGGCGAGAACCGAGGCGGAGATGCCGACGATCAGGCTGTTCCAGGCGGCGTCGAGCAAGGCTGGCGTGTTGGGCAGGTCCTCGTACCATTTGAGCGTATAGCCGGTGAGCGGGAATTTCGGCGTCGGGGCGATGTTTATCGAGAAGATCGGCAGGAAGATAACCGGCAGATAGAGGAAGACGACGTAGAGGACCGCATAGGCCGACAGCCAGCCGCCCGGCAGGAAGCGGCGCGTTCTCATCGCGCCAGCCTCTGCAGGGCGCGGATGATCAGCACCGTGGCACCAGCCATCAGGGTGACGACCACCATGGTGGTGACGGAAAGGGCCGCGCCCAGCGGCCAGTTGGCCGCCTTGCCGAACTGCGCCTGGATGGCGTTGGCGATCATGACGCCGTCCTTGCCGCCGACGAGTTTTGGCGTGACATAGTCGCCGACGGTCGGGATCATGATGATCAGCGCCGCCGAGATGACGCCCGGCGCCGACAGCGGCAAGGTCACGCGCAGGAACGAACGCAGGGGACCGTCACCGAGATCGGTGGCCGCTTCGACCAGCGTGCGGTCGACCTTTTCCAGCGAGACGAAGATCGGCAGGATGGCGAAGGCGGCCCAGGCATGAGTGAGCGTGATGATGACGGCGCTCGAATTGTAGAGCAGGGCCGTGGACGGCTCGTCGATGATGCCGAGGCCCATCAGACCGGAATTCAAGACGCCGTTATAACCGAGGATGACCTTCCACGACATGACGCGCAGGAGATAGCTGGTCCAGAACGGGATGGTGATGAGGAACAGCCACAGGCTCTTGTGGCGACCGCCATGGAAGGAGATGAAGTAGGCGATCGGGTAGGCCAGGACGACGGTGAAGAGGCTGACCGTCAGCGAGATGTAAAGCGAGCGCCACAACAGATCGCGGTAGATCGGCTCGGTCAGCGCGACGCGGTAGTTTTCCAGCGTGAAGGTGCGGTCGATGGTCAGGTAGTGCTGCGTCCAGAAGGAGTGGGCGATGACCACCAGGATCGGCAGGACCAGCAGGACGAGCGCGTAAAGAAAGGTCGGGCTGATCAGGGCAAAACCCTGTACGGGTTCGGATTGCAGAAGGGCATTTCGTCTGGCCCGCGTCATGCGTAACGGGGGCGAGCCTTCCGCGGCCACTGTCATCGCCAGACTCCGGGGGGGTAGGGCTGCGGGCGTGATCTCGGTTGCTGGCCTGGATTGTTCCGCCATCGGGTCCCATTGTGTTGACGCCGACTGCTTGTTCCCCTTGCCGGCTTTCTTTCATCATGCATGCATCCGCGGATTGAAATCAAGCGACATTTCTGAGATATTGATTGAACGGACATTCAAAATCAGGTGAAGAAAGCCTTCGTTTCGGGCATTCGACACCGGATTGAACGCTCTGGGAAAATCGACGAGAGATGTGGAGGCGACGATGGCGGCGGTGCGGGATCTGAAGGCGACCGAGATGGCAGCGCCCGGGTGTGACGATGCCGTCGGCCTGGCCAAGCGCCATCTCATTCAGCCCTGGCCCTACGCTGGTTCCGTCGGCGCCGAAGCGCGCGCGCTGATCGGCGAGGGCGATGGCATCTACATCACCGACAGCGCCGGCAAGCGGCTGATCGACGGGCCGGCCGGCATGTGGTGCGTCAATGTCGGCCACCGCCGCGAGGAACTGGCCAGGGTGATGTACGACCAGGCGATGGCGCTGTCCTACAACACGCCCTGGTACACGATGAACGCGCCGTCGGCGGAACTTGCCATGCGCATCGCCGGCCACGCGCCCGGCGATCTCAGCCACGTCTTCTACACCACTGGCGGCTCTTCGGCTGTGGAGACGGCGCTGCGCTTCATGCAGTTCTACAACAATGTGCGCGGCCGGCCGGAAAAGAAGCTGATCCTCAGCCGGGGCGGCGCCTATCATGGCTCGACCTATCTCTCGGCCTCGCTCAACGGCCGCCCGCGCGACCGCGACTGGATGGACGGCGCCGACGAGCTGGTGATCAAGCTGTCCTCGCCCGATCCGTTCCGCCGTCCGCAAGGCATGAGTCTTGCCGCCTTCACGGATTTCCTCGTCGACCAGTTCCGCAACACCGTCGCCCGCGTCGGCGCCGACAAGATCGGCGCTTTTGTCGGCGAGCCGGTGCAGGCCTCCGGCGGTGTCGTGGTGCCGCCCGACGGCTATCTCAAGCGCATCCGCGAGATCTGCCGCGACAATGACATCCTCTATGTCTCCGACGAGGTGGTGACGGGCTTTGGCCGGCTTGGCCATGTCTTCGCCTCGGGTGACGTCTTTGGCATCGATCCCGACATGATCACCTTCGCCAAGGGCGTCACCTCAGGCTATTTCCCGCTCGGCGGCGTCATCATTTCGGAACGGCTTCTGGGGGAACTGCGCCGCTCCAACCATCCCGACGCATTGTTCGGCCATGGGCTGACCTACACCAGCCATCCTGTCGGCTGCGCCGTGGCGCTGAAAAATCTCGATTTGCTGGAAGAAGGCGTGCTGGCGCATACGCGAGACGTCGCGCCTTATTTCCAGGCGCGGCTGAAGACATTGGAGGAATTGCCGCTGGTCGGCGAGGTGCGCGGCATGGGGCTGATGGGCTGCGTCGAATGCGTGGCCGACCGCGAAAGCAAGGACCCGCTGCAGCTCGACAAGGACGTCGGCAAGCGCATCGACGCCCATTGCCACGAGCTCGGCCTGCTGGTGCGGCCGCTGATCAACATGTGCGTGATGTCGCCGCCGCTGGTCATCACCCGCGAGCAGATCGACGACATGGTCGGCATCCTGCGCGAAGGCATTTCGCGGACCATGGATGATCTGCGCAGAGAAGGTGTATGGCGGGGGTGATTAGTATCTCCCCTCTTGAGGGGGAGATGTCGCCAAAGGCGACAGAGGGGGTCGTCTCCCGTAAATCGCCAGCGCTATCTATCGTTCCGAAGTGTTGGCGCTTCACGCGCAGCGACCCTCTCTGGCCGCTTCGCGGCCATCTCCCCCTCAAGGGGGGAGATTGGCGGCTTTACCCCCCTCGACCTCAGCGCATCGTTCAAATTCCACATGTCCTTCTCCTCCGGCGCGGTCTCCAGGCCGAGCACCGGCAGCATCTTGCGCAGATGGTCGTGGTGGGTGCGCACGCCATATTCGAGGTCGGAGAGATAGAATCCGCCGAAGGCTTCGGACAGCATGGATTCGTTCGACCATACCGAAAGCTGCACGTCTTCCGACATGGTGTCGCGGTCGATGCGGAACGAAAGGTAGCGGGCAGCGGCCTGCTCGCGGCTTTCGTCGCGGTAGCGATAGATGGCGCCGCGCAGCAGGGTCTCCCCCGTCGACAGCGGGAACTCCTGATAGAACTGCACCGATTCCGGCATCACCGAGAGGACGGCGTTGGGGAAGATACCGTAATAGACCCAGGCCTTCTTCAAGTGTTCGGGCAGGTGTGTCGGCTCGGGCGCGATCTTGACGTAGTTCCTGACGCTCCAGCGGCGGCCGGCATGCGGGTTGTAGGTGGCGAAGGACCGCGACACGCCATTGATGAAGGGCTCGTCGAAATAGGTCGCGCCATAGAGGTCCTGCAGGGCGGGATGCGCCATGGCGACGTGATAGCCTTCATTGTCGACGTCGCGCACCGACTTCCAGTTGACCGGGGTCTTCTGGGTCCAGATGCCCCGGGACGGCACCATGTCGGCGGCCTTGTAATGCGCGAATTCGGTCTCGATCGGCCTCATAAGCTCGGCGACCGAAGGCTGCGGCCCGCCATTGCGGAAGCGGATGAAGATGAAGCCCATCCAAATTTCCAGATCGAGCTGCATCAGGCCGAACTCGGTCTTGTCGAGATCGGGGAAGGAGCGCGGGCGCGCGGCGCCACGCAGCGTGCCGTCGAGATTGTAGACCCAGCCATGAAATGGGCACACCAGCGCGTTCTTGCAATTGCCCTGACTGTCGGCGACGACGCGGCTGCCGCGGTGACGGCATATATTGTTGAAGCCGCGCACGACGCCGTCCTTGCCGCGTACGATCAAGGCGCGTTCGCCCACCACGTCCATGGTCAGGTAATCGCCGGCATTCGGGATGTCGCTGATGTGTCCGGCGATCTGCCAATGGTTGCGGAAGACATGCTCCTTCTCGAGTTCGAGAAGGGCGTCGGAATGGTAACTCCAGCCCGGCAGGCCCCGCCGGTCCCAATCGCTAGGGATCGCCACGTCACGGAGGTGCGGGGTCATAGAAGTTTCTTCTATTTGTTGAATACTCATTCAATAAAGGCATATTTTGCATTGAAATGCAATGACTTGTGAAGATCGGTATGGTTTTGGTGCGGAATTTTCCTGTTATCCATCGCTGAATCCAGCACCGTCGCCGGCCTGAAAACCCCGGAGAATCCGGATGTTAGCCTGCGGTTTCAAAGCCGCTTCCTGGTTGCATGGTGCCCGGAATGACTGATTTTGCCCGATTCTGCCCGAAGTCCTGTTTCAAAACCGTTACAAGCCTGACTTTACGTCATCGCTCTGCTGTTACAAGGCGCGATTAGGTTCACTTTATTGGAAAAAGAATATCAACGAAGGGAAATAGGATGCATGCGAAAGTTCAGATCCTCAACGGCGACCGTCGGCTCCAGGCTCCGGAGCGCGCTGACCGCCGCCCGAAATTGGCCCTGCGTCAGCGCGCCAGTGACCACCCGATGGCAATGTTCATGGCGCTGGCTGCTTGCGCCTTCGCCTGCCTGGCGTTCACGCCGGCGGCCGGCCCGGCCTTCGCTTCGCTCAATCCCCCAGCCAACATCGTCGAAGGCGCGCTGACCACCACAAGGACCGCGCGCCTGCCGATGTCGGCGGTCGACTTCGCATGCAAGGGGCAGGCCTGGGGCGCCGAGAGCGTGGATTGTCTGCGCGCCATCGCCGAGCAGTCCGGAACGCACAAGGCCCGCGCGATCCGCATGATCGCCAACGCCGCGCCTCTGACCTACACGCCGAACATCTTCTGATTTCCAGGCTTGATCCCGAAGCCGGCTTCCGGGCCGGGGTCATGCCGCGATCTCCCCGAGCGCTGCTCCAGCGCTCCCCTCGGCTCCCGCCGCACCGTCGGTCGGGAGCCTCTTTTTTAGCCTTTCAATGCCGCCTGCTCGGCGATACTCGAAAGCACGCTTCGCACATCCAGCGTGCTGAATGGCTTTTCCAGGATCTGCGGCCGCTGCTGCGCCGGCAAGGCCTCGATTTCCGCCTTCGCGCCGATCAGGTCGCCGGTGACCAGCACGAAGCGCCGCGCGAGGTCAGGCCGTTCAGCCAGCAATTCTCGGTAAATGGCAATGCCGCTGATGCCAGGCATGCGCAGGTCCGAAAAGACGATGTCCGGCGGCATGTGGCCGCTCAAGGTGGCGGCGCCCGTCTCCCAGACGGGCGCAACCCGCGACTTGATGCCCATCAACTCGAGGATGTCGGACAGCGAGCCGGCGACATCAGGCTCGTCATCGATGATCAGGGCATGACGCAGGCCGCTCGAGCGCGGCTGGGTTTCGCCGGCGGCGGCGAGGCCCGCGGCGATGGCCGGCAACTGGACGACGAAACGCGCGCCTCTGGGCAGCACCTCCTCGAACCAGACATTGCCATTGTGCCGCTCGATGATCGATTTCGAGATCGACAGGCCGATGCCGGTGCCGACGCCGACCGGCTTGGTGGTGAAATAGGATTCGAAGATGCGGTCGCGGATCGCTTCGGGAATGCCGGGTCCGTTATCCTCGACCGAAAAGCCGGGATTGCCCTGATCGCCGCGGAATGTGCGCACCTTGATCAGCCGATCGCCGGCAATGCCGGCCAAAGCGTGCTGGCTGTTGATCAGGAAATTGGCCGCAACCTGCGTCACGTGGTCGGCATCGGCCATGGCCAGCAGCGGACCCGGCGCGAAATCGGTGTCGATGATGATACCGCTGGAGCGGGCGCCATAGGCGGTTACCTCCAGGGCGGCGCGGATCACCTGGTTGAGATCGGTCTCAGCCTGTGCCGCGGGATGGAGGCGGACCATCGACAGGAAGCTCTTGACGATGCGGCCGCAGCGCTCGGCGGCGGCACGCACTTTCTCGGCGCGGATCTTGGTCTGCGGATCGGCCGCGAACTCATGCAGCAGCGTCGACTGGGCGACGACCACGGCCAGCGGATTGTTGAGCTCGTGCGAGACACCCGCCAGCAGCGAGCCCATCGCCGCCATCTTCTCGTTCTGGTGCAGTTTTTCGCGCTGCCGGTTGATCTCTTCCTCGGCGCGCAGCTTGTCGCGCAGGTCGCGGATCGAGCCGAAGATCAGGCGGCGGTCGGCGACCCGCATCTCGGTGGCCGTCAGTTCGATCGGGAACACTTCCCCGGCGGCGTTCTGCGTCACCGTTTCCAGCCGCTGGCCGACCATCGGCGCGCCGCGGCCGGACATGTACTCGGCTCCCGAGGAATAGCCATTGCGGTAGTAGATCGGCACGATGGTATCGAGCAGATCCTTGCCGAGGATGTCGCTGCGCAGGAAGCCGAACATCTTTTCCGCCGCGGGATTGAATTCGATGATCGAGCCGGTCTCGTCGATAACGACGATGGCATCGAGCGAGGCCTGCAGCATCGTGCGGCGAATGACCTCGCTGGCATGGGCATCGGAGGGCGAGCGTTCGATGGCATCGCCAATGGCGAGCGCGATGATATGCAGCGTCGCTTCTTCCTCGTCGGTCCATTCGCGCTCCTCGACGCAATCATTGACCGCCAACGTGCCCCATAGATGGCCGTGCGCGAAGACGGATACCGACAGGAACGACTTGATGCCCTGCTTCTCGAAATCGCCTCTCAGGAAGCCTTCGAGATTGCGCGTATGGCCGGCAAAGATCTTGCCTTGCCGCTCATCCTCGGCCAGCCGCTCCAGCAGCGGATCGGAGTTGACGATCGACTGCATGATGACTGTCGGTGAGGCCAGTTCACCGCCGAAATCGGAGTCGATCCAGTAGGCGGCGACCGACTGGGCGAACCCCTGACCGGGCAGTTCGCGCAAGCGGAACAGAATGCCGCGCTGGCAATCCATGGCGTGGCACAGCGTTGCCAGGATGCCGTCCATCTCGCGTTGCCAGTCGCCGGCCTCGCGCAATCGGCGCACGACACGCACGGCCGCCATCGCCGCGCCCTGCCGGTCTCCCTGTGTACCCGTGCCTGCTGGTTCAGCGGTCATCTTCAGTCGTCATTGCGCTGCCATGTCGAATCCGGTCCGGGCCAGGCGCCGGAAAGGAAGCCTCCTGCGCCGGCGTTCAATTGCCGTCGCGGGCCGGCAACGAGAAGATATAGCCTTCGCCGCGCACCGTGCGCAGGAATTTCGGGTTGGCCGGGTCTGTCTCGATCTTCTTCCTCAGGCGCATGATGCGGATGTCGACGGCGCGCGACGATTCCGGATCCTCGGTGAAGCCGATCGCTTCCGAGATCGCGGCGCGTGTCAGCAGCCGGTTGGCGCGGGTCAGGAAAACCTCCAGGACGTCGAACTCGCTCTTGGCCATGTCGATCACCGCGCCGTTGGCGCCAGTGACCAGCCTGCCGTCGAGATCGGCCTGGAAGGGGCCGAAAGCGACGGAGCGGCGCTCCGTCCTGGCTTTCCTGTCCCCCAGCTCCGTCGGCTGCGGAACACGGCGCAGCACGCTGCGGACCCTGGCCAGCACCTCGCGCAGCTCATATGGCTTGACGATATAGTCGTCGGCGCCGAGTTCCAGCCCGACGATGCGGTCGAGCGCGGTGCCTGCGGCGGTCGCGTAGATGATGCCGATCGGCATTTTCGAGCGCAGCCAGCGGCCGAGCGACAGCCCGTCTTCGCCCGGCATGGCGATGTCGAGGATGGCCAGATGGAACGCCTGCGTTTCGACCAGGCTGCGTGCCGCGGCCGCGGTTTCGGCGGTCGCAACGTCATAGCCGGCGGCGCCAAGATATTCGGCGACCGCGTCCCTCAGGTCAGGCTCGTCCTCGACGATGACAATTCTTGCCCGCACGACGCCTTCGCTCCCACTTTCAGTGGAAAGTAGATTGGGTATAAACATGATGTCCAGCACTCATATCCGGTTGCCAGGGAACGGTTGGAGAACATGGCCGCACGAGCCGTCATCGCGCTTGTTTCCGTCGCCGACGTAGTCGCGACCGAGCTTGCCGACCATCTTGAGCGGCGGGGCCATGATGTGCGTCAGGCGCGGCAGCCCTGGGAGGCGGAATCGCTGCTGGCGGGCAAGGGCATCGATGTCGTCGTCGTCGGTGACAGTCTCAGTCAGGCTGAAGGGCGGGATCTGCTCAGGCGCCATGGCGGTGAGGATGGGCCGGATTTCATCCTGATCTGCCGGCCGGCCGATCTCGTCGACAAGGTACTGGCGCTCGAACTTGGCGCCGCCGACGTTGTCGAAAGCCCGCTCAATGTGAGGGAACTCGCAGCCCGTGTCGGCGGCCTGCTTTCGCGACGCGGCAGGGGCACCCAGGAACTGATCGTGCTGGAGAATGCGACCGTCGATCTGCGATCGGCGATCGTCATGCACCGCTCCGGTGCCGAGGAACAGCTTTCGCCCGGTCAGGTGGCGCTGCTCAGGCTGTTCCTTGCGAGCCCCCGCAAGGTGCTGACGCGTGACGACATCATCGCCGCCGCACCGGCCGAGAATGCCGACGCCTTCGATCGTTCGATTGATTCGCGCATTGTGCGGCTGCGCCGCAAGCTCGACACCGAGACCATCACCACCATACGCGGTGCAGGCTACCGGTTCGATCCGCCACGGCAATTCGCCGACTGACGGTCGGGAACAGAGTCTGTCTTTCTGGCTGAGCATCGGATCTTCCATTTTCGCACCGATGCTCCGAGGTTCAGCGTACCACCAGCAGCGATGGGCCCGATGGCATGTCCTTGCCCGTGGCGAACTCACCTGCGTGGGCACGCTCCTTGAGGAGCACGGTGGCAAGGGCGGCAAAGCCGAGCAGGCCCTGCGCATAAAGCAGTGCGGAAAGCACCGAGGCTGCGAATTTCGTTTTCATCGGACCAATTCCCCAGAAATGGATGTGTCGCGGGTCGCTTCAGGAAACTCCCGAAGTGCCCGCGCCGCCCACGGAGCCCCCCGTCGCGGCGCGGGCCTTCGGTCCTCTCGGCAGCAAGTTGCCGGAGGGGCCGCGCAATGCCAGCAGCCGAGGGCCAACCCGCCAGAGGGCCCAGAGCCGGACGATGCGCGGGCTGGAAACGATCCAGACCGTGGCGGAAAACAGGGCGGCAGGCAGGGTCGAGATCTCGCTCGAGGCCATTGCCGCCAGCCGTGACATGGGGCCGCCGGCAACCGGGCCGGCGCCGCCGACTGTTGCCGACGCGATGCTGATTCCGAGAAGCCAGAACCGCGTGTTCGTTTTCGTTCCCATGGCCATTGCCGTCTGCTTTCGTTGCGTCAACTTTGCTGGCGGCCTGTATCCGTATCATGCCGCCTGAAGCCGCGCTTTGTTGCAGATCGGTTTCGAAATCAGTGAAATTTCTTTCATATAGGGATAACACGCGCTTTCGTTTCGAGATTCAGGCGTATAGGCCGACCGCATATCATCGTGGCAGCCAGGTGATGGGCAGTTGCGAACCCTTGTTAGGAAACATTACCGAAGCATAAGCACGCGCATAACGAAATTAATCCGAAACAATGCGCGACGATAAGCCCTGCATCGAATTGGACCGGCAGAGAGAGAGAGAGAGAGAGAGAGAGAGAGAGAGAGAGAGAGAGAGAGAGAGAGAG